>CAYLPF010000001.1:0-34334 GCA_964385485.1 uncultured Lachnospiraceae bacterium
TTTTTTTATGTTGCCATGCATGCGAAAGGAAGCTCCGGTGGAGGTTCCTTTTCGTTGCCATGCATGCGAAAGGAAGCTCCGGTGGAGGTTCCTTTTCGTCATAGGAAACTTCGTTTCCCATGACATAAAAACGCTCCGTGAGGATGTGTAAAGCACATTTTTGCTCTGTCAATGGAAAAAATCAAGGCTTATGGAAATTTTGATATCTTTATGAAGGGCAAAATCCGGGATAAACTCGATAAATCAAAAGTGCTTCAAGTGTAATCCTAAATGTATGGGAAAAGGAAGAAAATGAGGTGGGGGATGAAAAAGATATATTTTCTGAGATCAGTTGCTTTATGGATCATTATTGTTTTTATTTTGGCAATGGTGTTGAAACCATACCGTATTGTCAATACAGAAGCTTTTGATGGAAGCCTGCAGATCCGGGGATATTCCGGTTATACGATTGATGTTGCGTATACAGAGATAGAGTCTGCAGAGTTACTGAAGGATCTCGATTATGGCGTTCTGATAGAAGGTACAGATAAGAAAAAAGAGAAAAGCGGAATATGGGAAAATGAGATGTTTGGGGAGTATCAATTATGTGTGAACACAGCAATTAATGATTGTATTATCCTGCGTACGGCATCGGATACCCTGGTAATTAATTATGAATCCGCAAAATCTACGGAAAACCTATATGAAGCTATTTTAAAACAGCTGTAAAGAAAAACTTAAGGAGGCAAAAATGAAAGCTTTTATTTTTGATCTGGATGGCGTGATCGTACATACAGATAAGTACCATTATCAGGCATGGAAAAGGCTGGCGGACAGGTTAGGTATCTATTTTGACGAGGAGATCAATAACAGGCTTAGAGGAGTCAGCCGGATGGACAGCCTCGATATCGTGCTGGAAAGGAGTGACGTGGCCTGCTCCATCGAGGAAAAGGAGAGGTACGCGGAGGAAAAAAACGGCATTTACAGGTCTCTTCTGAATTCAATGAGGCCATCCGATGTCCCGGATGCGGTCAGAAAGACATTGGAAGAATTAAAAGAGCGGGGGCATAAGCTGGCGATCGGATCGTCCAGTAAGAACACAAAGTTCATTCTCAGACAGGTTGGGCTGATAAACTCGTTTGACGCAATATCAGACGGGACAAATATCAGCAGGTCAAAACCGGATCCGGAGGTATTCCTGAAAGCGGCCCAGATGCTGGGAGAAGAGCCGGAGAACTGTATTGTTGTGGAAGATGCCTGTGCCGGGATCGCTGCGGCGAAGGCTGCGAATATGTACGCGGTCGGCATCGGGGACGCAGCGTCTTATGAAAAAACGGATTATACGATAAAAGAGTTTGCGGATCTGCTGGATTTGCCGGAAATATAAGGGTTTTTAAGAACAAAATGGAAAAATTGACGGCTTCTGGAAATTTTTATGGCTAGGAAATCAGAATACCAGCGTATATAGTAAAGCCGTCAAAAGACAATCTCAATTTTGAAAGGAGAAAGGTATGAAGAACAAAGTAATTACATGTATGCTTGCGGCAGCAGTGGCTATGAATATGCCGGTTACAATGGGTATTGCTTATGCGGCATCGGAGGAACCGGAGACGGCAGCTGAAAGCGAAGCTGAGGTGGATGTAGACGCATTGTTTCAGGAAGCAATGTCGATCAATTTGAGTGGAGACCATGAAGCGGCTATGGAAATTTTCATGCAGCTTTATGAAATGGGAGAAGGAAAGGGTGCGGAGATGATCGCTTCCATGTATGAGAGAGGGGAAGGCGTAGAACAGGATTATGCGAAGGCGCTGGAATGGAATGAGAAAGCAGGAGAGATGGGCAGCGGACGGGGCTATACCAACATCGGCCAGATGTATGAGAATGGCAATGGCGTAGAGCAGGACTATGCAAAAGCGCTCGAGTATTACGAGAAATCAACGCAGACAGAGACTCCGGATTTCAAGGGGGCGCGCTATGCGGGGCTGCTGTATGAGAATGGCAATGGTGTGGACGCGGACGCTGCGAAAGCTGCAGAATATTATCAGATGGCTGCCGAGAGCGGAGACATCACAGGCGCTTACCTGTTGGGCGCAATGTACGAAGAGGGACGTGGCGTGGATCAAAGCGATGAGGAAGCGGCAAAATATTATGAGATGGCGGCTTCACAGTCTGATAACCAGCAATCCGCGGATGCGGCGTATGCGCTCGGAAAAATGTATATAGAAGGAAGAGGCGTGGAAGCAGACGAAGAAAAGGGCGTGGAGTATTTGCAGCAGGCAGCATCTTACGCGAAGCGTGAGGCGATAGCGGATTTGGAAGATATGGGAATTGAGCCGGTAGAGGCGCAGATGCCTGACGGCGCAGACGGCGGTTCCGCAGGCGGGATGATGTCCATGGGTTCCGGAAAAGAAGATGATGAAGTCCTTCAGAGCCTGATCGATACGTATGTGGATCAGTTTGGACAGGATGAATTTGTGGATGAGGAGCTGGATGTTACGATCCCATACAACGTATTCCTGCCTCCGGAATATGACGAAACAGCAGAGTATCCGCTCCTGATGTTTATTGCGGATTCCAGCACAGTGGGTACAGATTTATCAAAGCCTCTGACACAGGGATATGGAGCGCTTGTGTGGGTGACAGATGAATGGCAGGCCGAGAATCCCTGTATCGTGGTTGTCCCGCAGTATGATGGCGTGGTCGTAGATGATAATGACGGTTATACAACGACAGAGTATCTGGACGCTACGAAGGATCTGTTCGATTATCTGATGGAAAAGTATGCTGTTGATGAGAAACGTATCTATGGAACGGGGCAGTCAATGGGATGCATGATCCATCTGAACCTGGCGGCAAAGTATCCTGACCTGTATACAGCCTGCATGTTTGTTGACGGACAGTGGGCCGCTGATGAACTGGCGCCGTTGGCAGAGCAGACCTTTGTAATGTTTGCGGCAGGCGGCGATGACAAGGCATATACAGGTATGCAGGAGCTGATCCCGGTTCTGGAGGAGGCCGGCGCAGAAATGAGTGAAGCAGAATGGAATGCCAAATGGACAGAGGATGAGATCGCAGCAGCGGCCGATGAACTGTTTGGAGAAGGAAATCCGATTAATTTCATTGTATGGGAGAAGGGCTCGGTTATTCCGGATCCGGCGCCTGAAATGGCATTTGAGCATATGCTTTCTTTTGATCCTGCATATAAAACAGTGGCTGCAAGACAGTGGCTGTTTGAGCAGAGCAAGTAAAGACGCAGAAATACAATATGCAGAGAAAGGGGAGAGAATGAATTGTGGAAATATGTACTTAAGAGGCTGGCATGGATGGTGGTAATTGTAATCGGCGTCGCGTTTGTGATTTTTACCATTACTTATCTGACGCCGGGGGATCCGGCCAGGGTACAGCTTGGCGAGTCAGCCTCAATTGAGGAAGTGGAAGCGCTGAGGCACCAGCTCGGTCTGGATTTACCTTTTCTGGCTCAGTTTGGGAACTTTATTTATTCCACATTTATTAAATGGGATTGGGGAACATCGTGGACGTATGGTGTGCCGGTGATGCAGGAGTTTGTTTCCCGCTTACCAAGGACAATGGGTATGGGAATTGCCAACATGATATTATCCGCGCTGCTTGGTTTGCCGCTTGGCATCATGGCGGCCCGCCGGCAGGGGACATGGCGCGATTACGGCGTTATGGGGCTCAGTATGGTTTTTATCTCACTGCCTGGATTCTGGGTTGCCCTTGAGTGTGTTTTGATTTTTTCTCTGAAGCTTGGCTGGCTGCCGGGATATGGGATTGGCGGTTTAAAGTATTATATCCTGCCGGTTGCTTCCGGAGTAATGGTAGGGATTGCCCAGTCTGCCAGACAGATGCGGTCTTCTATGCTTGAGGTTATCCGTGCCGATTATATTACTACGGCAAGGGCAAAGGGGCAAAAAGAAAATGTCATTGTTGCAAGGCATATGGTGCCGAATGCGATGATGCCTATTATTACGATGCTTGGCGGCCAGTTCGCAGGAGTTGTGGCGGGACAGACGATCACAGAAAAGGTATTCAGTATCCCGGGAGTTGGATTATACCTGCTCAATGGTATCAGCTACAGGGATTATCCGGTTATCCGTTCCTGCGCGTTGTTCTTTGCTATTTTTTCTTCCCTGGTGATGCTGCTGGTGGATCTGGTATATGCATGGCTGGATCCGCGGATCAAGGCGCAGTATGCAAGCAATGGAAGGGGGAAATGAGATGAGGACAAGTAGCAGCTTTGCTGCCGGAAATGTGAGTGAATATGAAACCAGGAAAACATGGAGCCATATTTCAGAAACTTTTCAAAATATATTCCGTACTCCCAGTGCGAAATTGGGCGGTGTGATTTTCACAATTGTTGTGATCGCCTGTGTCTTAGCGCCGCTCATTGCTCCATATGATCCGTATGAAATGGATTTACGAAGCGCTTATACGTCTCCGTGCATGGCGCATTTATGCGGCACAGATTCTATGGGCAGGGATATTTTTTCCCGTTTGCTGTATGGCGGACGGTATTCGCTGGCGTTAGCGTTGGTTGCAGATATTTTCGGACATGCCTGCGGGGTGATCGTGGGCAGTATTGCCGGGTATTATGGAGGTAAGGTAGAGAACCTGATCATGCGCCTGTGTGATATCTGGTCCGCGATCCCCGGACTGCTGTTAACCATACTGATTTCCCAGGCATTTGGGGCAGGCTTTTTTAATACAGTATTGGCCCTGTCCGTTGGCGGCATTGCCCCGGGAGCCCGTCTGACGCGGGGGCAGATCTTAGCGGAACGGGATAAAGAATATCTGGAAGCGGCAGAGTCCATTAATTGTTCAAAAATCAGCATCATGTTCAGCCATCTGCTTCCGAACATTATCCAACCGACCATTGTTGGGATGACGACGGGCTTTGGAGGGACGATTATCAATGCCTCCGGGCTGAGTTATCTGGGATTGGGCGTTCAGCCGCCAACTCCTGAATGGGGCGCTTTGCTGTCAGAAGGGACTTCTGTTGTAAGAACCTATCCATATATTATACTGTTTCCGGGTCTGATTATTGGTATTACCGTACTCGCAGTGAATCTGATGGGCGATGGTATCCGGGATGCCCTGGATCCAAAATTGAGACAATAGGGCGGTGCGAAATGGAAAATAAGAATTTTTTGGAAGTAAAAAATCTTGTGGTTGAATATACCCAGGGAAAGAATATTATTCATGCAGTGAACGGCGTTTCGCTTGAACTGCAGAAAGGCAGAAGCTTAGGACTGGTTGGCGAGACCGGAGCAGGGAAAACAACCATAGCAAAGGCAATCCTTCGGATTCTGCCGGATCGTGCGGCCCATATAAAAAGCGGGACCGTCATGCTCGACGGAACTGAGATATCATCGGTCTCCGAGGAAGAAATGCTGAAAATCCGAGGCAGAAGGATTGCGATGATTTTTCAGGATCCAATGACGGCGCTGAATCCTTTGATGACTGTAGGAGAACAGATCATGGAGGTAATAGCGCTGCATAATCCGGAAATGAAGCGTGATGAATTAATAAACCAGTCAAAGAAAATGCTGGAATTGGTCGGGATCTCCGGGCAGCGCTTCATAGAATATCCCCATCAGTTTTCCGGCGGCATGAAACAGCGTGTCGTGATTGCAATGGCGTTAGCCTGTGATCCGGTATTACTGCTTGCGGATGAGCCGACCACCGCGCTGGATGTAACGATTCAGGCGCAGGTATTGGAATTAATTAAAGAGCTGCAGAAAAAATATGAAACGGCAATGATCCTGATCACGCATGATCTTGGAGTCGTAGCGGAGACCTGTGATGATGTGGCTGTCGTATATGCGGGACGGATCGTAGAATCAGGGAGCAAAGATGCAATATTCCGTAATCCGAAGCATCCTTATACGATAGGGCTGTTCCGGTCGCTTCCCATTATGAATGAGAATGCAAAGCGGCTTCATCCGATCCCCGGTATGATGCCGGATCCGGCTGATCTGCCGGAAGGCTGCGCGTTCGCTGCCCGGTGTCCCTATGCGGATGAGGCCTGCACAGGAGGAGAAATTGCGTCTGTAGAGACTGATAAAGGGCATTATTGCGCTTGTTGCCACATTGGAAAGGAGGAGGTGCCAGATGGCGGAAGCTCCATTGCTTGAAGTGAAGCATCTGAAAAAATATTTTAAAGGGGCTTATGGACTGAATCACGCTGTTGATGATATATCTCTGACGATCAATAAAGGCGAAACCATAGGAGTTGTTGGTGAATCCGGATGTGGAAAATCAACCCTGGGACGGACGATTATTCATTTACAGGACGCTACGGATGGACAGGTTTTTCTGCATGGCAAGGATATTACCCATGCGAAGGGGGCTGAATTGAGAAGGGTCAGGGAGAAGATGCAGATTGTTTTCCAGGATCCATACAGTTCCCTGAACCCGAGGAAGTCCATCGACGCCACGATCCGTGAGCCGCTCCGTCACATTGGCATTCATGGGAAGGGACGCCTTGAAGAGGAAACCGTGAAGCTGATGAAGCTGGTAGGTATTGATAACCGGCTCCGATACTCCTATCCGCATGAACTGGATGGAGGACGACGGCAGAGAGTAGGCATTGCGCGTGCGCTGGCCCTGAACCCGGAGTTTATTGTCTGCGATGAACCAGTATCCGCATTGGATGTGTCTATCCAGGCACAGGTTTTAAACCTTCTGATGGATCTTCAGGAAGAAATGGGGATCGCCTATCTGTTTGTGACGCACGATCTGAGTGTAGTGAGACATATATCGAATCATATTTGTGTTATGTATCTGGGGCAGCTGGTGGAGAAAAGCCCTACCAGCGAATTGTTTGAAAACAGCCTGCATCCATACACAAAAGCGCTGTTGTCTGCTATTCCATCCGTGGATCTGGACCATCCAATGCAGCGGATTCAGCTGAAGGGTGAGATTACAAGTGCGATCAATCCCAGGCCCGGCTGCCGGTTCGCGGCACGGTGTCCATACGCAGATGAAAAATGTATGCAGCCCCAGGTGCTGGAAGAGGTGAGCCGGGACCATTTTGTTTCCTGCTGTCATGTGAAGGATATAAACAAATGATCCCTATGGGGTTATTTAACGCCTCAGATGGCGTAAATAAATAAAAGTAACCTGAAAACATATCAAAACAAAAAAGGAGAAGAACTATGAAAAGAAAAAAACTGGTCACACTATTCGTTGCTGCGGCGATAGCTTCCTCAGCCCTTGGAAGCAGTGTATCGGCGGGGACGCTATCAGCAGCAGAGGAATATGCAAATAATTGCGGCGCTGTACCGCCTGAGGAAGTAACCCCTGACGATAGCCGTAAGAGCACAGCAAACAGTGATGAAAAACTTGATACCCTGAATTTAAGCCTGTTTATTTCCGCTACTGACTTATCCCCTTATTATGGCGGAGATCCGTCTTTCCAGCCAATGTCTGTCTATGAGACGCTGTTATGGCAGACCGGCGCGAATGAGTATGTCGGATATCTCGCAAAGGATTTTTATGAAGAAGATGACACCCATTTTATTGTAGAGCTGTATGATTATATTACAGACTCAGAAGGAAACAATATCACGGCATCGGATGTAGTATTCAGCTACAACCTGTTTATTGAGAGTGGCGAGGCGCAGGGCTTTGATGACTTTGAGAGTGTAGAGGCAGTTGATGATTACACCGTGCGTTTTACCTGGAAGGAGCCGCTGACATCCCTTTCCTATAAATCCTCTATGCTGGCTAATTGCTACATAGTATCGGAAAAGGCGTACAACGAGCATGACATGGTTACGGATCCGGTGGGTACGGGCTCATACATCATTACTGATTTTGTGACAGATTCTTATGTTGACCTGAAAGCGCGTGAGGATTATTGGCAGACAGATGAGCTCCGGCTGGAGCGTTCCAAAGCAAATGTGGAGAATATTCATGTTGACTTTATTACAGATTCCGCTCAGCGCCTGATCGCCCTGGAGAATGGTTCTGTTACATGCGATACAAGTATTTTGTCCACAGATGTTACAGATCTGCTGGAAGGTGAATTCGCAGGACAGTTTACCATGACCGTTGATTACAGTACAGATATTTATGGTATCCTTCCGAATATGTCAGAGGGGAAGATTACCGCAGATGAGAATTTCCGTCTTGCCCTCTGGTATGCATTAGACTCTGAAGCAATCTGTGCCGGCCTTGGTGAGAATATGTACATTCCATGTACTACGATCGCAACACGTGCGGCAGCCGACTATCAGTCAAAATGGGATGACCTTGAAAACTATCTGACAGAATACGATATTGAGAAAGCGAAGGAATATCTGGCAGCTTCCGGCTATAACGGGGAAACCCTGACGATCCTTGTAGAGCAGTTCCCGGCTGAGAAAATGTCTATTGCGCAGATCATGCAGAACTTCCTTCAGATGATCGGTGTAAATGTTGAGATCAAACAGGAAGAGCATGCGATCTGTATGGAAGACGCACAGAACCCGGATAACTGGGACTTCTGGATTTGTTCAAGTACTTACAACGATTATATTTCCCGCAAGCTTGAGAGCTGGTTTGATACCTCCCGCGGATTTGCGGCTGGATGCAATCAGGCATTTCTGGTCGATTCCGAATTGGATGAAATGCTGGAGACTGCAGGTTCGGTTGATGGATACAGCGATGAAGCGAATGACGCGCTTCTGACCTATGTTCTTGAGAAAGCATACGTTTATCCGGTATGCTTCAGTATGTCATACAGCGCGTGGAGCCCGGTATATGCGAGCGTATATTCTGATCCGTATGACGGAACCTTCGATGCGTATGGAGCTTGTGATTTCTATCTTGACTGATCGATGTATCGATCCGGCAGGATAAAGAAAATAAAGGATCGGACAGGGGAGATTCATCACACCTGTCCGATCGCGCCGGCCGCGTGCCGCGACAGCGGTAATATTCCGCTCGCGGCCGTGCGCATAGCAGCAGGTGGATAATCATTATCCGCCTGTTATCAGATTATGGCTCCGCGGGAATCCGGTTCTAACGGACAGTACCCCGGATAGCCGGAGGAGATATGAAATATGTCCAGAGACTCTTACCATGAATATTTTGACGGTTATATGGAACTTTCAGAAGTGGATAAAAAGGGAAGGGAACGGTTAAAGCGTGTCTATATCGCCGACTATTATCAGAGCGTTCTTTCAGAAGACGGCTGGAAGAGGATGAAAATGCTTTGCACAGGGCTCTGGATGGGTGATATAATGATCTATATTTTTGCGTCTGTCCAGAATCAGCCCTGCAATACCGCTGATTTTGTAGATATTGCGCAAATGTTATGCTTTCTTCCGCTGTTACTGTGGAGCTTTACAGCCTGTGAATATCTGGTTTCTCCCAGAAAGCTGACGATTGGAAAATTCCGTTCCATTCATGAGCCTTTTATCCGAAGAGCCTATGCAAGCGCCGTCTTTGAGGGAATATTGGCGGCGACTGTGCTGGCCAACGTTGCGGCGCGGGCGGATCTGCGGACGACCGGGAGTCTCGGGATCCTTTTCTTATATGCGGCAGGTGCGCTTATGGCGGCCTGGATTGGCAGACAGGAACAGGGGCAGAAATACAATCTTGTAGAAAATGACATTCAACCGCCGGAAAATGGGATCTTGATCCGGGACAGTAAATAGAGAAACAAAAATGTAACAGGCAGAAAGGAAATACAATATGAATCTGAGAGAAAATCCGTTTTATTTAACCGGGCAGGAGGTACATTGGGTCGAAGCGACACTTGAGTCTATGGATCTCAGGCAAAAGGCCGGGCAGGTTTTTTGTGTGCTGGGCGGCAGCTATGAGCCGGAGGAACTGGATCGGATCGTGGAAGAGTACCATGTCGGCGGAATCCTGTTTCGTCCGGCGCCTGCACAGGAGATCCTGAAGGCATTTCAGAGAGCAGACAGGCTGGCAGGGATCCCTCTTCTTAAGGCGGCCAATCTGGAAGAAGGCGGGAGCGGGGCAATCAGCGAAGGGACATTGTTTGGCTGGCCCATGTCAGCTGCGGCGGCCGGAGCTTCGGAGTACGCGGGAGCGCTGGGGGAGGTTTGTGCGAATGAGGGAAGAAGCGTAGGCATAAACTGGAGCTTTTCGCCTGTGACGGACATCAATTATAATTATGAAAATCCAATCACGCATATCCGGACATTCGGAAGCGACCCGGAGCAGGTACGGGATTATAGCCTGGCGTATATGAAAGCGCTTCAAAAAGGCGGGATAGCAGCCTGTGCCAAGCACTTCCCGGGAGACGGCGTTGATTTCAGAGACCAGCATCTTCATCCAACCTATAACACTCTGTCAGTGCAGGAATGGATGGCGGGCTATGGGCGGAATTATAAGGCGCTGATTGAGGAGGGCCTGCTCAGTATCATGGCAGGGCATATCGTGCAGCCGGCGCTTCAGATGCAGGAGAACCCGGAGCTCTCTGTCGAAGACTGCCTTCCGGCAACGCTGAGCAAGGAATTGCTGACAGGTGTGCTGCGGGGAAAGCTTGGATTCAATGGCCTGATCACATCGGATGCTACGATTATGCGCGGGTTTAATATGGCGATGGAGCGCCGGAAAGCGATCCCCGCGGCCATTGCGGCGGGGTGTGATATGCTGGTCTTCCAGGTTGATTTTTATGAAGATTATGAGTATCTGCTTCAGGGCGTGAAAAACGGGATTGTGTCGGAAGGGCGGCTTAATGATGCGGTGAAGCGTATTTTAGCTTTGAAGGCAGTGACCATGCGCGAAACGGCGCTCACCGTATGCGATCCTGAAAATGCGGGAAGAAGCAGGGCGTGTGTTGGCCGGGGGATCACCCTGGTGAAGGATAAGCAAAGGTTGTTTCCGCTTACGCCGGAGAAATTTCCGGAGATCGAGCTGATCATTCATGGAGAAAACAGGACCGGAGAAGGAGAAGACCTGACGGATCTGCTGAGGGAAAATCTTGAGAAAGAAGGGTTTCGGATCAGTGTTTTCCGGAAAGATCTCACTCCGGCGAAAAAAATGGCTGACATCTGTGAAAAGCGTCTGCTCCTGCATATCGCCAATATGGGGGCTGTCAGCAACAACACTGCAAACAGGCTTTACTGGGTTCAGAGAGGAGCGCAGGACGCACCCAGATTTATCCAGGAAGAGACGGAGCTCTTTATTTCCTTTGCATATCCATATCACCTGCAGGATGTACCCAGGATAAAAACCTATATCAATTGTTATACGTGCAGCCGCGCTGCTGTGGAGGGCGTCATTGCCAGAATGACCGGGAAGGAGGCTTTCACAGGGATTTCCCCGGTGGATGCTTTCTGCGGCCTGCCGGACACACGTATATAAAAAGCCGGAAAGGAAAAACACGATGAAAATAGCTGAAATAATTGAACGGATCGAAAAATGGCATGCGCCGCTGGAGCATCCGGATCATACCCTGGATAGTGTAAAGACCGGGGATGCGGCGCAGGAATGTACCGGCATCGCGGTTACGGTGTGCGTGACCGTGGAGGTAATTCAAAAGGCGGCGGAAGAGGGCTGTAACCTGATCATCGGACATGAGCCTGTATTTTATGGGGACAGCGAGTATGCGCCGTCGCTGGAGGACGATCCGGTTTATCTGAAAAAGAAAGAGCTTCTGGAAGCCTGTCATATGGTGGTTTACCGGGATCACGACCATATGCATGGGCCGGGCGGCATCATGGCAAAGGTCCATACGGAGACTGACCATATTTATTATGGTATCATGAAAGAGCTTGGGTGGGAGGAGTACCGCAGGGGTGAGGAGACAAAACCGCTCTGGTATGAGATACCGGAAACTACGGTCCGGGATCTCGCAGGTGAACTGATGGAGGCATTTGGCCTGGACGGAGTGAGGATTGTGGGAGATCAGGCGGCTGCTGTGAAAACTGTCTTCTTCTGTGAGCATGTGTTTGGACGGCCAAATGACTATGAAACGATTGCAAAGGCGGCAAAGGCTGACGTCATGATCCCCCTGGAAATTGTGGACTGGACATTGACGGAATATGTAAGGGATGCCGTGCAGCTTGGTCTGGGGAAAGCGGTGATCGAGATGGGACATTTTAATACAGAAGAGCTGGGGATGAAATATCTGGCAAAGCAGTTAAGTGAACTGCCGGGTCTGGAGGCTCCTGTCCGATTTATCAAGTCAGGCGACAGCTACAGTTATATCCTGCGATAAGAAACGGAAGGCGAAGCTATGATAAAAAAGATGGTAATACGCATCGATGATGTGGGTTATACTCCGATAAATGATATCGGCGCTTTTGAGGTATTTGATCATGGAGTGGGGACTGCGGCGGACGTTATGCTTGATACGCCGGGGACAGAGGAAGCCCTGCGGCGCCTGCGGGACTATCCGTGGATATCGGTTGGCTGGCATACGCACTTTTGGGGGAAGCCGGTATCAGCGCCGGAGCAGGTAAAAACATTGCTGGATGTTGATACAGGTCACTTTATCCGGGACATCCAGACTTCCGACCAGTTTGATGAAGAAGAACTGAGGAATGAGATGCGGGCGCAGATCGAAAGATGTATCCGTATCCTCGGGAAGGCGCCGGAGACCTGCCAGAGCATGGGAGAGAAAACGAAATTTGACCGGATCAAAAAAGAAATCTGCCGCGAGTACGGGATTGTGACAGATTTTGCGAGAAATGTACGAAACAAAGAGTCCGGACTGGAGTTCTCAGATGTGGATGCGAAGTGGGAGGCACGGAATATTTACTGGATGGGGCCGGGACCAGCCTACCATGACCTGTTTGGAGATTCGATAAAAGCGCAGGCTGCTTATGACCCGGTAAAATACTATACGGAGGATCGGGGGCAAATGAACCTGCTCCCGGAAGGCGCGATCGCCGGACAGGCATGGCACCCGGGATACGTAGATTATTATATGTGCCGCGAGGGAGACCAGGGGCCGAATGCCAGAAATTTCCTGGAGTGCCGGCCGATCGATGTGCATGCCCTCTGCTCTGAAAAGTTAAAGGATTGGATCAGGGAAAATAATATTGAGCTCCTGAATTTCCGGGATGCGATCTACGGGACACAGGACTATCAGAATCATCTGAAGAGCCGCGGCTTTTAAGAAACAATTTTCCGGTATTCGGTCGGAGTCATATTTTCCAGCTTGCGGAAATTGCGGGTCAGTGTATCGGTGGTGCTGTAGCCGATTTCCACTGCGATCTGTTTGACCGTGAGCCTGGTGTCTGCCAGCAGCTTTTTCGCCTCCTCAATCCGCCGGTAATTGACATATTCGGCGATCCCCATGCTCAGCTGTTCCTGGAACATAGGCGTCAGCCTCTGCACAATGATACCGACAGACTCGCAGATCATGGATACATTCAGATTCTGGTCGTTTAAATGCTCCTGAATAAACACGCAGGCATTGTCTACTTCCTTGAAAGAAACCTGCTTCTGGGACATATCCAGCGCAAGCTGCGCGAAGATTTCGTCAGCAGCCGCATTCAGCTCGGAAATAGAATTTGCATGGATGAGCCGTTTGCCGCACGCCGGGGCATCAAACCCGGGGTAGTCCACAGTGAGCAGGAATTCAGCCAGTATGTGGGCGACGGTATTCAGCCTTTGCGTGGAAAGCTGGTAATCAGAGGTAAATGGCGCAACATGCTCCTGCAGGATGGATGCGGCCATGGAGGGAACGATATTATATTTCCCGATGAGCAGGGTATTGACCAGCGTCTGCACCTGCCGGAAAAAGTCACCCTTCAGGAGCAGCCCGCCGTTATCGTGGAGGATGTCTTCACTGATGATCTTTGACGTATTATCAATGGCAACTGCAAACCGCTCCAGGCTCTGCGCCTGTGAAAAGGCAGCGGCGATCTCCTCCGGCGCAGTGACAGCATTGCTGATGGCCGCGTGAAGCTGGATTCCATATCCGTCGTTCATAAATTTGCTGATGCTTTCGCAGGCAGCCATCACATGTTTTCCTGCGCTCTCATCTGATAACGTGTAAAAAATCGTGATGAAACGATCCGGCTCGGTACAGCTGAGGGAACCAAAAGCGTCGTCAGTAAATTGTCTGACTGCCGTCTGGAAAATAATCCAGGACATATGGGAAACATCTTCGGTATCACTGGTAACAAGCGCCATATTGTTATAGGCCTTTATGTAGAACACCGCGACGTAATAGCTTGCGTTTTTTACGGGAACCTGCAGCTGCTGCAGCTGACGCTCCAGAAGCCGGTCTTTATATTGGGAATATAAGACACCGTGAAGCAGATGCTCCCTCACGATATTCTGATCCTGTTTGTTTTGATCCCGGTAGCTGAGGAGCGCATTTTGGACGGCCGGGATCAGCTCCTTGTAGGTGACGGCGGAATCTTCCTGCGGCAGTGCTTCGACCAGGCGGGCAATCTGTATATAGCGCTTTTTTGAAACCCTGTACAGATACAGAAAACTGAGTACAAAAACGAGAACCGCATAAACGAAAAAGCAGAGGCTGATGACCCGGAAAGGATAGTAGTAGCTGCTTTTGCTGATGGCGATCATATAAGTAAAATCATCTACAACGATCTGAAAGCATTTCACCGGTTTTCCGAGAAAATGGCTGACTGTTGCTTCGGAAGCCAGCTCATCCATCGTATATGCCCTGTCCAGTGGCTGCGACGGGATAAACGTAGCATCATTATACAGACATGCAAAGTCCGCATTGAGGCTGTTGATTGCCTCGATAAAGGCCTCCAGGTCAAGCGAAATCAGGAGATATCCTGTGATCTCACCGCTGTTACTGCGAAACGGCGCAATACAATACGGACTGCCCAGGTGGCTGTCAGCCATCATATTCCATTCTGTTTCTTCAATGGCGAAAAAGCTGTCATAATCGATCCCCATTTTTTTCAGAATGCTCTCCAGAGAGGCAAGATTAAAATAACCTCCATCTGAGAAAATATATTGCTGTTTTTCTGAAATAAAATAAATACGGTCAATATAAGCGCAGTGCTCTTTTTGGATAGAAATCTGGCGGCAGATGCTGGAAGGATTTGAATAGTTATATAAAAGCCGGTCGGTATTCCCGGTATTATTATCCAGCGCAATAAAATCGCTGACTAAGGAGTCGCTGATAAGATTTACTTCATGCATCATGGAAGAAATCTGTAACTGGAATTGTTCTACTGTATGCTCTGCGCTGAGCTTATATTGCTTATAGCTGATATTCTGTACACTGAAGTAGAGGATAACGCAGAAAAAAAGCGGAATTACCAGCAGTATGATATAGCGCCTGATTTCCTGTCTGAAATTGATCTTCTGATTTTTTAAAGCAGAAAAAGAGTATCTTTTCTGTGTTCTCATCTCGTCTATGCCTTTCATTCGTGGTTCCCATATATATGGTATGGTATAAGCTGTTTTTTACCGGTATCAAGGTTCAACCGCTTTTCATCAGGAACTGTCACGAAACAACTTGTTTTGCGGCAGTTCCTTAGCATTATAAATCATAATTCCGGGCTTTTCAACGGAAGAAATCCGATAAAAGGGGATTTTGGAAGAAAAGCGGCGTTTTGGAAAAAAACAGGGCGCGGGAATAGAGAATTTCAAGGCATTTGGAAAAAGAAGTATCTATGCTTTTGGCGATGTGAGGCTTATCCTGTTTCCAGACGGAGCGAGGCAAGGCGAGAAAGAGGAGGGATAATACAGGATGAAGATCAGTTATGGCAATAATCCAAATGCAGCCGCAGATCCGAATGCGGTTGTGCAGGGGGAACGGTACCGTATCACTGTCCTTACAGATCGTATGGTACGGATTGAGTTCAGTCCCAAAGGAGAATTTGTTGACCAGGAGACACAGACAGTGCTGAACCGGAAATTTCCTGTTCCGCGTTACCGCGTAGAGGATAAGGGGACGTCCATTGATGTAATCACAGGCAACCTGATTGTTTCTTATGAAAAGGATAAGCCGTTTGCGAATAATACGCTGAGCATCCAGATGATCGGGAACCCGTACCTGAGAAAGAGCGGGACATGGTTTTATGGCGACAAAGGCCTGGAAAATCAGGGAAATCTGAAGGGGACGGCCTCAACTCTGGATAATGCGGTCGGTGATCATTATTATAAAGATTCAAAGGATGAGACAAAAGTCTGGGGAGAGCCGGGGGAACCTGTAGAGTTGTGTGATGGTCTGATGTCCAGAAATGGTTTCGCGGTCATTGATGACAGTGAATCTCTTGTGTTTGATACGGAAGGTTGGGTTCATCCGGCGCCGGAAGGGCATAAGGATATTTACTTTTTGAATTATGGGAGAGATTACCTGGGAACACTGGACGTATTTTATACGATGACCGGGAAAACGCCAATGCTTCCCAGATATGCACTGGGTAACTGGTGGAGCCGCTTCTATAAATACTCACAGGAAAGCTACCTGGCGCTTCTGGATAAATTCAGGGAGGAAAATATTCCGATTTCCGTTGGAGTTCTGGATATGGACTGGCACTATGTGAATATTGATCCGAAATATGGAAAAGGCTGGACAGGTTATACCTGGAATAAAGAGTTATTTCCTGATCCGGAAGGTATGATGAAGGAAATTCATGATAAGGGAATGCATTTTTCTTTGAATGTACATCCTGCGGATGGTGTGAAAGCACACGAAGAAATGTATGTGGAAATGGCAAAAGAACTGGGCTGGGATTATGAACATGAGGTTCCGATCCCATTTGATGTAACGGATCCGAAGTTCGTAAAGGCGTATTTCAAATATCTGCATCATCCAAACGAGGAAAAAGGTGTGGACTTCTGGTGGATTGACTGGCAGCAGGGCTCCAATTCAAAGATACCGGGATACGATCCGCTCTGGATGCTGAATCACTATCATTACATCGATAATGCAAGGGGCGGAAACCGGCCAATGAATTTCTCCAGATATGCGGGGCTTGGTTCCCACCGATACCCGATTGGTTTTTCGGGAAGCACATTTATCACCTGGGAGTCATTGGACTTTCAGCCGTACTTTACGGCAAACGCGTCAAATGTCGGATATGGCTGGTGGAGCCATGATATCGGGGGACACCGGAATGGATACAGGGATGATGAGCTGACGGCCAGATGGGTGCAGTTCGGCGTATTTTCTCCGATCATGAGGCTCCACAGCTCGGATGAAGTGTTTACCGGAAAAGAGCCCTGGAAATTCTGTACAGATTCGGAACGTGTCATGAGAAGCTTTTTGAAACTCCGGCATGAGCTGCTTCCGTATACGTATACGATGAATGAACGCTTCCATTCAAAGAATCGTCCGCTGATCGAGCCGATGTATTATCAGCATCCGGACAGCGAAGAGGCGTACCGGATGAGAAATGAATATTATTTTGGGTCTGAGCTGATCGTTAATCCGATTACGGTAAAAGCTGACCAGGAGACAAAGACAGGAGCGGTAAAAACGTGGCTTCCACAGGGCTTGTGGTTTGATCTGTTTACGGGAATCCATTATGGAGGCAATCGTGTGATTACGATGCACCGTGATATTGAGACAATTCCGGTGCTGGCAAAAGCCGGAGGGATTGTTCCCATGCAAAGCGAAGAGGAGCTTTCTTCCAGAACAGATAATCCGAAGCAAATGGTAATAAAAGTGTTCTGCGGTGCGGACGGAATGTTTGAATTATATGAAGATGACGGGATTTCTCTCCGTTTTGAACAGGGGGAATATGTCACTACGGCATACGAGCTTGTGTGGGGAACCCGGAAGCAGTTTACGATTGGTCCGGCGAAGGGAATGACAGAGCTGATACCATCTCACAGATCCTATTCGGTTGAACTGTATGGAATTGCCCCGGATGCGGTGGAAAAGGTGGAAACAGATGGCATCCGTGTTGGATATGACACCAGTTATGATACGAGAAGACATATCCTGACGGTAGAAATCGCGGGATGCGATGTTTCCGGAAAGCTTGTGATCACGCTGAAGTCCGGGACCACAGTACTTGATAATGATGTGGAACAGGGCGCATATACAGCTCTGAACCGGGCTCAGATCCCGTTTGCGGAAAAGGAAAAAGCATATCGGATCATCAGGAGTGATTCGATGGTGACGGCAAAGCTTTCGACGATTGAATCCATGTATATGCCGGAAAAAATGAAATCTGTGCTGCGGGAACTCCTTCTGGCATAGGTAATGCCGCCGAAGGGCAGGAAATGGGAATTACTGCAGGATTGCGGGCTGTATCAGAACAGAATGTGGTGTGGAATTATGGATTATGCGGGATGGGAGGAAACATGGGAAGGTATTCAGAGCGTTTCTGGATGAGAATACAGGAATATGAGAAGGATGAAATGAGAGACCGGATATCCCACAGCACATCCTATCACAGCTTTTTCCAGGGGTATTCGGAGCATCGTGTCCGGAGGAGAAATGGAAGGGGATACTGTATCGAACGGATCTACACGGCGGATTATTGCAAATACAGGGAATCCGATGCTTTGTGGAGATTCAGGAAAGCATATTATCTGATGGTCCTGGCGGCGGCGGTGACTGCTCTGATTGCAGGAGGAGTGAGCTGCTCAGAGCTGAACCGGACGAAAATCATTGGGATTGCGCAGATGCTGGAATGGATTCCGCTGGCATATCTGGCTTACTCTATGTTTTTTCAGCTGGAGGCTCCCCGCAGGATGACCATCGGGGATTACAAGGCATCTTCTGTTAAGCTGAAGTGGGGAGCCCTTATTGCCTCTGTTTATCTGGCCGGCGTTTTTCTGGTCATGGCTGCTGTAAAGCTTTCCGGCGGAAGCGTTTTTGAGGGCGGCGACAGGACAGCGCTGCTTGGGGAGGCGGTCGGCGCGGGGCTCTGCTTTCTGATTTTCCGGATGGAGCACAGGCGGGAGATTGAATGGGTCAAAAACGGCATACAGGTTCCGGCGGACGCGAATGAAATCTGGTAATGAAGGGAATCAATACGGCTCTGCCGTAGTGATCATAAAGTAAATGAAAATCCGCGAAAGCGGCCAGTGAGAAATCTCACGAGAAAGGAGAAAAACATGAAAAGAAAAGTTGTATCAGTATTATTAGCGGCAGCTATGGCTGGCTCTATGAGCTGTACTGCCCTTGCGGCAGACGACGCGGTTGCAATCGGCGGCGCAATCGGCGGCGCACAGGAAGAGACGGTTGATGTGTCTGCTTCTGCACAGCGGTCAAAAATTACGATGGATGCAGACCGCCTGAGCCTGAATCCGATGGGGCTTTGGGGCTCAGCGACAGAGGTTTATTCCATATATGAAATGCTGTTCCAGGTATCCAATGGCCTTGGCAGCGAGATGGTGCCTGTTCTGGCAGATGGCAGCCGCGGAGAGTTTGGCGGGTATGATCATGAGGCTGGTTCTGATGAGTATACCTTCTATATCCATGAAGGAATCCATGACCATGCCGGAAATCCCCTGACGGCAGATGATGTGGTTTTTTCTTTCCAGAAAACGCAGGAATATGGACAGACCTCCGGATGGAGCGTTGTGAAGAGCTGGGAAGCAATTGACGACACAACTGTTAAGATGACCTGCGAAAGGGAGTTGATCAACAAGGGTGAGCTTGAAAATATTGTGATGCGCTGTTTTATGTTTACAGAGGCAGCGTATAATGCATCTGCATCTGAATTCAATTCGGATGCATGTGGCACAGGCCCGTACAAGCTGGCTGATTATGTAGAAGGCGCTTCGGTTTCTTTAATAAAGGATGACAATTACTGGGCGGCGGACAATGAGGATAAGCAGCGCTGCCAGTATGCGAATGTTGATGAGATTGATATTATCAACATTACAGAAGCTACACAGAAGGTTACCGCCCTGACAACAGGCACAACAGATATTTGCCAGGCGCTTCCGGCTGATTATATTGATCAGTTTTCAGCTGACGGACAGTATGGGGCGCAGTTCAATCTGGCGACAGCTCCGGCAAACGGTGTGTTCTATCTGGAAGCAAATGCAAATGAAGCAAGTCTTTGCAATGATGTAAATCTTCGTAAAGCAATTTTCTATGCAGTAGGTTCTGCGGAAATGTGTCAGGGACTTGGGGAAAATTCAAACAGCCCGGTTGCAACTTTGGGTACCAGTTGCTTCCCGGATTATAATCCGGAATGGGAAACCTGGGAGAATTATCAGACATCAGCAGCGGATCCGGAAAAAGCAGCGGAATATCTTGCACAGAGCAGCTACAACGGGGAAGAGCTGGTGATCCTCTGTGAGTCCGGCGGTTCTGACAGTGCGGTACTTGTGCAGGCTCTTCTGCAGGCATCCGGTATCAGCGCTTCCATTTCCGCGCTTGAGAGAAACTCTCTGAATGCAGTATCTTCTGACCCGAATGAATGGGACCTGTATATAAACAGTACACGTTCTTCTGATTATGTGGCAAACATCTGGTCCCATGTCATGAATGCCGATTCCTTTGCGACGGGAACCACGGAAGGCTTTTATGACAGCGAAGAGTATCAGGATCTTCTGAAAGCAGCTGTAAGTGTAGACGCCACTACAGAAGATATGGACGCATTCTGGCAGTATACTGTGGATAACGCACTGATTGAAGGCACCAACTGCAGTGTTACATATATTGCTTATCCGGCGGATGAGATCACAAGCCTGTGGCTGAATGATAAGTCTGTCGTTCTTCCGGGTACATTTGTGTACGCGGAATAGAGAACGGTTAACTGTAGACCACGGTTCCGGTCCGGAATATGGCCGGAGCCGTTTTTAGAAGGATAAAAAGATGAGAAGATATATCATTAAGAGACTTTTAGCGTTGATTGCTATTATGTTTTGTGTATCCGTGATTATTTTTACGATCATGTACTTCGTCCCTGGCGACCCGGCCCTTATTGTCCTTGGCTCCAGTTCTTCTGTGGCAGAGAGGGAGGCATACCGGAACGCACTGGGATTAGACGATCCATATCTGATACAACTGGGACGTTATCTGTATCAGACGTTTATAAAACTGGATCTTGGCAATTCCTATATTACGAAAGCTCCAATTATCACAGAATTTGCACTGCGTGTGCCGCGGACCTTTATCCTTGGAATGATCTGTCTGGTTATCAATGTGATCATTGGAATTCCTCTTGGCATTACCTGCGCACTGCATCAAAACAGCTGGATCGACCATCTGATCTCTGTATTGGCAATGATCGGCGTTGCGATTCCCGGATTCTGGCTGGCTATGCTGATGGTACAGCTTTTCTCCCAGGAGCTTGGCTGGCTGCCGCCGATGGGAATTGATTCATGGAAATGCTGGATCATGCCGGTGATCGCAGGAGCCCTGGGTGGTATCGCAAATAATCTGCGGATGACACGAAGCGCTGTTCTGGAAACTGTCAGGGCAGATTTTGTTACAACAGCAAGGGCGAAAGGATTGGCTGAAAAAAAGGTGACGTATAAGCATATGCTTCCCAATGCGCTGATTCCGATCCTGAATCAGCTGGGCGGACAGTTTGGAATGATTATTTCCGGTACAGTTGTGATCGAGACAGTATTTTCATTTCCCGGAGTAGGCACCTACATGCTCAGCGGTATCAGTAACCGGGACTATCCGGTGGTTCGGGGATGTGTGCTGATCCTGGCGATTTTCTCCGCAGCAGCGGTGCTGCTGGTAGACCTTGCATATGGCCTGATCGATCCGCGGATCAAGGCACAGTATGTTTCTTACGCGGCAAAGAAGGGAGGCAGGAAAAGTGGAAAATAATCAGGCTTCTCAAAAAAACAGGAGAAAAAAGCAGTCCAATCTTTCTATGATCTGGCACAGGCTGATGCAGGACAAAGTCGCAGTTGCGGGATTGGTTGTAATGATCGTATTGATCCTGGTCAGCGTTTTTGCACCTTTGCTTGCGCCTTATGATCCGTTTGCAATGGATCTGGCAGCTATGAAACAGGGACCTTCGCAGGCACATTGGTTTGGCACAGACAGTATGGGACGGGATGTTTTTTCCAGAATTCTGTATGGCGGAAGATATTCTCTGGCTCTTGGGTTTATTGGCTCAGTATTTACAGCCCTGATTGGTACAGTCTTTGGCACGGTTATCGGGTACATCGGCGGCGCTTTTGATAATATCTGTATGCGTGTCTGCGACGTGTGGCAGGCAATTCCCGGACAGCTTCTGGCAATTGTGATTTCTACAGCGCTGGGACCGGGGTTTGTTAATACAATCCTGGCAATGTCTGTAGGCGGTATTCCAATGAGCATCCGAAGTACAAGGGCCATGTGCCTGAAGGAACGCGAAATGGAATACCTGGAAGCCGCGCAGTCCTATAACTGCAGCAAGACGAAAATCATGTTTAAGCATATGCTCCCTAACATCATTTCGCCGACCATCGTCGGTACGACAATGTCCGTCGGAGGGACTATTATGGGGGCGGCGGGGCTTTCTTTTATCGGGCTTGGTATCCAGCCGCCGACACCGGAGTGGGGAGCGATGCTTTCTGACGCAAGAAGCCTGGCGCTCCTGTATCCGCATATGATGATTTTCCCCGGTTTGCTGATTGCGGTTACAGTACTTGCAATTAATCTGTTTGGTGACGGGCTTCGTGACGCGATGGATCCCAAACTTAAGAAATAGGAAGGTTAGAGAACATGGAAAACAATAAGTATATTGAAGTGAAAGACCTTGTTGTTGAATATACCTCTGATGGAGATATCGTACAGGCAGTAAACGGAGTCAGCTTTTCTTTAAAGAAAGGGGAAACGCTTGGCCTGGTGGGAGAGACCGGTGCAGGAAAAACAACAATCGCCAAATCTATCCTCCGGATTCTTCCGGATCCGCCGGCAAAGGTGAAGGCGGGGCAGATCATGCTGGATGGAAAGGATTTGATGCAGATATCGGAAAAGGAGATGCTTTCTATCCGGGGGAATAAAATTTCAATGATTTTTCAGGATCCAATGACTGCATTAAATCCGGTAATGTCTGTGGGAAGCCAGATCACAGAGGTAGTTTCTTTACATAATGATTTCACTGAAGCCGAGGCCAGGCAGCGGACTGTGGAAATGCTGGAAATGGTAGGGATCCCGGCAGAGCGTTACGTGGAATTCCCGCATCAGTTTTCCGGTGGTATGAAACAGAGAGTGGTGATCGCGATGGCGTTGGCTTGTAATCCGGAGCTGCTGCTGGCAGATGAACCGACTACCGCCCTGGACGTAACGATCCAGGCACAGGTTTTGGATATGATCAGAGAATTGCGTGAAAAGTTTCAGACGGCAATGATCTTGATCACACACGATCTTGGTATTGTCGCTGAAACCTGTGATAAGGTGGCAGTTGTCTATGCGGGCCACATTGTGGAAAGCGGCTCAAAGGAAGACATTTTCCGGCATGTGACGCATCCATATACCCAGGGATTATTTGATTCTATTCCCCAGATAAATGATGATTCGAGAAGACTGAAGCCAATTGAGGGTATGCCGCCGGATCCGACAAACCTGCCAAAGGGATGCGTATTTGCACCGAGATGTAAGTTCGCATCAGAGGAATGCCGCAAGGGTGAGATACCGGCAGTTGAGATTACTCCAGGACATTTTTGCCAGTGCCTGAGAGCAAAAAAGGGGGTCTGAAAAATGCCAGCCTTACTTGAAATTAAAAATCTGAAAAAGTATTTTTATGTTCCGGCAGGGACGAACCATGCAGTGGATGATATTACGATGAAAATCGAAAAAGGAAAAACCATGGGGGTTGTCGGAGAATCGGGCTGCGGAAAATCCACACTGGGGCGAACGATCATCAAGCTTCATGAGGCAACAGATGGACAGATACTGCTGAACGGGCAGGATATCACCAATGTAAAAGGCAGGGAACTTCGCAAGGTCCGTGAGAAAATGCAGATTATTTTTCAGGATCCATATGCATCCCTGAATCCCCGGTATTCCATGGATGAGGTGATCCGTGAGCCGTTGAAGGAATCCCGGCGTTTTGACAGAAAGCAGATTGAAGAACGGGTCAATGAGCTGATGGACCGTGTGGGGATTGAAGACAGACTCCGTTATGCGTATCCTCATGAACTGGATGGCGGCAGACGGCAGCGTGTCGGCATTGCCCGGGCGCTTGCGCTGAACCCGGATTTTATTATGTGCGATGAGCCGGTATCTGCATTGGATGTATCCATTCAGGCGCAGGTACTGAATCTGCTTATGGATCTGCAGGAGGAAAACAATCTGACTTATATGTTTGTGACGCATGATCTTTCTGTTGTACGTCATATTTCGGATAATATCAGCGTGATGTATCTGGGGCAGCTGGTAGAAACCAGCCCTGCAAAAAAGCTGTTTGAACGCCCGCTGCATCCATATACCAAGGCATTGCTTTCTGCGATTCCATCCACAGATATTGACCATCCGATGAAGCGGATCCTTTTAAAAGGGGAAATTACTTCCCCTATTAATCCACAGCCGGGATGCCGTTTCGCAAAGAGATGCCCATATGCAGCAAAAGCGTGTCTGGAGCCGCAAAAACTGGAAGAAATCGAGACAGGGCATTTTGTATCATGCTGCAGAGTAAAAGAA
The DNA here is from genome assembly GCA_964385485.1 of uncultured Lachnospiraceae bacterium. GTDB lineage: Bacteria > Bacillota > Clostridia > Lachnospirales > Lachnospiraceae > Choladousia. Next base: position 24,461 of record CAYLPF010000001.1, read on the forward strand.
GTGAATGGTTGAGTGTAAAGCAATATTTTAAAAATGGAAAAACGGGGAGCGACATCCTGTTATACCAGGTATACTTCATATTTGCCGCAGGCAAATGTTTCGTATAACTGTATATACCGCGGCGAACAATTGGAAATGGCAGTTAATTTCACCCGGATGTCAATTCCCGGATGTCCATATGCAGGAGGAGAAAAATGACAAATCAGGTCAACTTTAGCAATCGTGAATTTATATGGCCATATGAAATTAAATATGGAAAGGTTACACATGTGAATGTGGATGTCCTGGTGGTTGGCGGTGGCCTGGCGGGAAGCTGCGCCGCAATTGCTGCCGCCCGGAGAGGGGTAAAGGTGGCCGTAGCGGATAAAGCGCCGATTAAGCGAAGCGGATGCGGCGGCGCTGGTATGGATCACTGGAATAATCTTCTTTCTCATCCGAATAGTCCCATGACCCCGGAAGAGAATTTGCAAAAGGGCAATACAAAGGGCCGTATGGGGCACCGTGATTATATTGCGGTAAAGGGCACATGGGAAGCCCTGATGTATCTGAAAGAGATGGGATTGCCGATAGAAGCGGATCTGGATGATTTAAAGGGAGCGGCGACTATTGATGAGAGGACAGGGCTTTATAAAGCGTATGATTATAGGGAACTGATTGCTGCGAAGCTGCGCGGCGGTCAGTATTTGAAGCCTGTACTGTACCAGGAAATGAAGAAACAAAAGGTACAGTTTTTTGAAAGGGTAATGATTAATAAAGTATTTACAGAGGAAAACAGGCAGGGCGCCCCGGTAACAGGCGCATCGGGGATCTCCCTGGAGACCGGAGAAATGTACGTGTTTCATGCTCCGGCTGTGATTTTAACCTGTGGTTATTCCTGCACAATCTGGACAAACAATCTGGAAATGACAGGCAATAGCTGGCGCTGGGATCCGAATGAAATCGGAGAAGGGCTTGCGATGGCATGGGATGTGGGAGCAGAGATAGATGGTATGTACAAAAATGGGAAAGAAGGAAATCCTTCTCCATTTGCATGGCCCAGATTTGGTGTGGGAAATCCGCATAATACATGGTTTCCCTGCACAATTGTTGATAATAATGGGAAAGAAATTCCCTGGGAAGATATAGATGGAAATATTCTAAACTCTGTTGAACAGAGAAATCTGCCGACAGCTACGCAGGAATACTGTGGCTCTACTATCAGTGATGTTTATAAACATGCGAAAAGCCCGGGACTGATCCATGATCTCCCACAGCGTATTCGGGACGGTGAGTTTGAGCTTCCGTTCTGGGCGGATCTGGCAGGTATGCCGGAGGCGGAACGCCGCAGTATCTGGGGAATGATGATCGGCAATGAAGGGAAGACAAGGTATACGGTCTTTGATCTGTATACAAGAGCTGGCTTTAATCCAGATCAGGATATGTTAATGGCGCCGGTCATGACACCGGAAGGCTATAACAATGGCGGATGGTTTCACGGAGCCCCGGATGCATGTAAAAGCTGGCGAAGCGAGTCTTTTGGAATGCAGGCGCAGCCGGCAGTGGATTGGAACCTGATGACGACGGTGCCGGGTCTGTTTGCCGCAGGAGCAAACAGCGGTCTGGAGGGGAGCTCTTATGCGTGTTCTTCCGGGTTTTATGTGGGAAACCGGGCAGCAGAATTTTCGTCAGATAAGGTTCCAAAGGCGATTACAGAAGAAGAAATAAAAAAGACTGCATCCCACAATTATGCGCCCATAAAACGCTTTACAGAAAACCCGGAGGAAAATTTCATTTCATGGAAGGAATTGTGGGCCGGATCGGCACGTGTGATGCAGCAGTGCTGCGCAGAGTATAAAACCTCTCCGATTCTTGAACAGGGATTAAAGTGGATTGCATCCATACGAAAAAATGAGGCTACGCATACTTTTGCCAGAAATCCACATGAGTTGGCAAGAGTGTTGGAGTGTGATACAAGGCTCACTATTTCAGAGATGTATCTTCATGGGTGTAAAGTGAAAGCAGAGGCGGATGAGCAGAGTCTGCCAGATGACACTTATATATTCTGCAGTCAAAGGGATGGCCGGATGAGGATCCGATATGAGCAGACGCAGTATTGGCTGAAAGCGCCCTGGAGCAATTCTTATCTCGAAAATTATGAAGCATGCCGTACTGGTGAAAGAGAAAAATATGATCTGAAAAAGGAGGAAGCACAAAATGAGTAATGCGTTTGTTTATACAAATCCAACGGGTCCTACGAGAGCAGTCACAATTGACGCTTCCAGATGTGTAGGATGTAACGCATGTGCAAATATTTGCCGGATTCAAACTATTTTGCCGAATCATATAGCAGGAGAGCCTCCGGTGGTGGCCTATCCTGACGAATGCTGGTATTGTGGCTGCTGCGTGGAAGTCTGCAGAACCGGAGCGCTGAAGATGAATCTGCCGATTAACCAACGTATTTTTTTCAAAAGGAAAGAGACAGGCGAGGTATTTCGCATCGGAGCGGTGGAGAGCCCGCAGAAGAGCTATTTTGTTCCGCCTTATGGATGGAGAAAGGAGAAGAACCGATGAACAGCAGGCAGACGGAACTGAGTTGTTATATTCAGGAGAAAAAAGGCGGAACTGTTTCTTTGCTTCCTGTGCTCCACAGGGCAAAAGCGCTTTATGGGGAAATAAATATTGAATTAGAGAGAATGATTGCAAGGGAAATGGAGATTCCGTTTTCAAGGGTCGCAGCAGCAGTTACGTTTTACTCTGCGTTTAATGGGATGGATGATGGAAACGCAGATGAGCGTTTTTTAAAGCTCCCGGAAAATCCATATCAGGTTGAGTGGATTCTGAATCACCCGGAGGGATATCAGGCTGTTCAGAAGGTATTGAGGGAGCATACCGATGTGATCGCGCTTTTAAGAGAAGCCAGGGTCTGTGGAAAAAGCGGTTCGGGATTTCCTGTCGCAAGCAAATGGAGCCTTACAAAAGATACTCCGGGTGATGTAAAGTACATCATCTGTAATGGCAGCGAAGGGGAGGGAAACACTTATAAGGATTACCTGCTCCTCTGCAGAAAGCCGGAGACGGTGATTGAGGGAATGATCCTGTGCAGTTTGATGACAGGAATCGAACAGGGTTTTTTATATATCCGCGCAGAGTATCAGGAAGCTATGGAACAGGTCGGGAAAGCCATTGCAAAGGCATATGCAGAGGGATTTCTCGGCGAGCATATCTGCGGCAGCGATCACAGGTTCCATCTGGAGGCTGTGCTTGGCGGAGGCGCCTATGTCAGCGGGGAAGAAACCGGGCTTTTGCAGGCGCTGGAAGGGAAACGTTCAGAGCCGAGACTGAAGCCGCCGTATCCCGGTGTCAGCGGATTATATGGTAAGCCGACCATTATCAACAATGCGGAGAGTTTTGCGGCGGCAGCGTCTCTGACAATTCATGGCGCAGAAAATTTCCGGAAGATGGGAACAGAAAGCGCTGGCGGGAGTAAGCTGTATACAGTCTGCGGCTGTGTAAAATGTCCGGGGATTTATGAGGCGCCGCATCATTTGACAGCGGCAGAGCTATTGGAAACAGCAGGAGGGGCTTTGCCGGGCAGAAGCGTGAAAGGTTTCCAGATCGGAGGCGGCGCGACAGGAAGTTTTGGCGGAATTGACAGCATGGATACGATTCTCGATTACCAGAGTTTGCGGTCGGCCGGCCTGGCACTTGGAACGGCAAGCATTTACTTCATTGATGCAGATGAGGAAGTGCCGCGGTTGGCCTTAAAAAGCATTTCATTTTTGCAGACTCAGAGCTGCGGCATGTGTACGGCTTGCCGGTTTGGATTAAGCGAATTGACTGTAAATCTGGAGTCGCTCTGCAATGGGCTTGGCACGCAGAAGACGTTGAATGAACTGAAAGAATTATGTACTTATATCAAAGAGACTTCCAGATGTGCATTAGGGCAGGCAGCTCCGACGGCGCTGGATACAGCTTTGCGTGAATTTGGCAAGGAGTTTGAAGAACTTTGCAGAGAGGAGGATTCTTATGAGTACTATCAGCTGTAAAATTAACAATCAGGAAATCACATGTGAAGCCGGCGTTACGATTTTAGAGGCCGCAAGGGAGGCTGGGATCCATATTCCGACACTGTGCTATATGAAGAATTTAAATAAACCGGCAGCCTGTCGTATCTGCATTGTGGAAATTGAAGGAATGCCAAGACTGATGCCGTCCTGTGTGACACAGGTGAAAGAGAACATGGTGATCTATACAGAAAGTGAGAAGGTAATCGCTTCCAGAAAGCGTACGCTGGATCTGATATGCAAGAGACACCGCATGGATTGCGAATATTGCCCGGATTATACTTTTTGTGAGCTTCACGCGAGAATACGGGAATTGGGACTGGATGAAAGAAAATATAGTGAGGTTTATCAGGAACGATGTGCCGATGAGTCCTCGCCCTGTATTGTAAGAGATTCCTCCAAATGTATTCGCTGCCGCAGATGTGTGGCTGCCTGTAAGGCACAGGGCGTAGAGGCAATCAGCGCATTGTTCCGCGCAGACAAGACAATCACAGGCGCACAGGTACCTATGGCGGAGACCAACTGCATCGGCTGCGGGCAGTGTGTGAAGAACTGTCCAACGGGTGCATTGTTTATAAAGGATGAAACAGATCTGCTGTGGAGGGCAGCCAATAATAAAAAAAGAATTGTATTTGGTATTACACAGCAAAGCGCAGAAAATATCGGAATGTTTTTTGGCGAAAAGGAAGCAAAGAATCAAATGGGTAAGCTGGCTGGGATATGCGGGCAGATTGGTGCAGATGCTGTCTATGATTTAACAGGGATTGAGCAGCAGTCTTTGCCGGCGGCCGCAGCGAAAGCGGTACATCGCCTGGAACAGGGAGAGGAGAATCTGATGATCTCTTTTTGCCCGGCAGCGAAACGTCATTACAGTGGAAACACAAAATTAGTGGAAGCGGCTGCTGCGGAAGAGCTGTTTGCTGCAAAGGTGATTGACGCTTATTCACAAAGAGGGGTATCCAGAGAAGAACTGTTCCTTGTATACGTTTCCCCGTGTGCATCCATAAAACAGAAACATCGTTGTGATGCGGTTCTGACAACAACAGAATTGTTTCAGTGGATACAGAGAGCCTGCGTAAGCAGATATACAACTCTTGAGGTGTGGAAAAATACAGAACCGGTGAATGCCAAAAAGCTGGAGGATACAGAAGCGTTATATAAATCCTATAACGATGGACTGCAAATACTGTTGCGTGAACATTTGGGAAGAGAGGTAACGGTGGTTCATGCAGACGGCATTACAGCTTGTGAAAAATTAAATGCAGAAGCGCATACAGATGTGATCTGGCTGACAGCGTGCCCGGGAGGATGTGAAAATGGCGGCGGTCAGTTCCGGACACAGGGGTATCGGAAGTGAAGCAAAAAAGTAAGGGCAGTTTTCAGATATGCCGGTGGCAAAAAGGAAGGAAGAAATGGCTACAATAGTAAAAGCAGGATTCGGAAAAGGTGTGATATGTTTTCCTGAAAGTATGTTTCCCATAGAAGGATTTCAGGGGATCCATGATCATCCGAATGTACGTTTGATGGTTTTAGAGTTTGAGAAAGAAAGTATCGCTGTTCTGGCTGTGGAATTAGTCATTATACCGGGCAGTTCCATTGATAACTGGAAGAAAATGATCAGCGATGCATTTTATATTCCAATAAGTAAAGTGGTTGTACACATGACGCATGCAATCACAACACCGCATGAGCCAGGACCGTCAGGGCCGCCGGACAGACGGCCGGAGCTTACTCAGGAGGATTTGAGGAAGCGGAAACTATATCATGAAGCAACGGATGAAGCTGTTAAGACTGCAATTGCAGAAGCCAGAATGAGCAGAAAAACGGCTACCTTTGGTTGGGGGAACGCTTTATGCGATGTGAATATAAACTGTGACATTGCGACTCCATTTGGCTGGTGGCTTGGAGAAAATGAGAGCGCCGCGGTTAACCACAGGATGACGGTATTGCGGGTAAATGATCTGCAGGGACAGATATCAGGGCTTCTGGTGAGCTATGGCATGAAACCGGCTGCGATTGATAATTCAGGGAGAAAAGAAGGTATTCGTCAGATATCTTCTGAGGTGGCAGGAGTATTTTGCAGAAAGCTGGAGGAAAGGTATCATGTACCGGTATTGTATTGCGTCAGTGCCGGAGGGAATCAGGTTCCTAAAAAAACATCATTAAAAAACAGACTTGATCAGGCCGGGAAGGTTATTGAAGCCGATGAGGGAGTGGAACAGGGATTTCTTTATGCAGAGGAGCTTGGGGAGCAGATGGCGCAGACAGGTATAAGTATTGTAGATTCTATTACCTGCACAGAAGATACACCCGCAGTCGGATGGGAACGGACAGGCATGACCTGGAAGCGGAAAAAAGGAGGCCCGCGTAAACCGATGCGTGAGATGGTCTGCATTCCGGAAAAAGAGATAGAATTGACCGCGGACCTGTTCTGCATGGGCAGTACGGCATTTGTATTTGTAAGACCGGAGATGACTGTGGAGGCAGAAGAAATTCTTTTAGAAAAGAGTCCGTTTGCCCGGACGATCCTGATGACGCTGACGAACGGTGAGATGAAATGCCTGCCGGAGCAAAGCGCTTATGAAAGAGCGACGTATGAAGCACAGGGATCAAACCTGATGCCTGGCGCGGCAGAGTCATTGATCGACCGGATCGTTTCAAAACTTTTGCAGATGAAGATGGAATCATGATAGTAACTGTGAAGGAACTGAACAGTTACTTATCATGATGGATATATGGGAGGATACTATATGGAAAACAAATTGTATTGTGGTGCGGCGAAAGGGAAGATTACTCCATCGGAAGTATTGCTTCCGGATCTCAGGGGACTGATGGATCGCCATTTCGGGCCGGTAATTGATGATTTATTTCTCAGAGTGATCGCGCTGAAAAATGGGAATGACAGGGTATTGCTTGTTACATTTGATTTGGATAAGGTGCCGTGCCCGGAGAGCTATCTGAAGGTATTGGCGGAAACTACCGGGGTTCCGGAAGAAAACATTTTACTTGCGGCAATCCATACACACACTGCGCCGGTTGCGGGAACGCGCCCGAATGAAGGACCGAATAATATAGCAGCGAAATCTGCGGAAGTACAAGGTGCGACTCATCAGTATGAAGAATTTGTAAAAGCAGTATTGGCTGCGACCGCGAAAGATGCCGTTTCTAAAATGGTTCCGGCCAGAATGGGATTTGGAAAAGGGAAAAGCTACATTGGCATAGACAGGAAGCAATTTTATGAGACAGAAGCAGACGGGGCAGTTCACAGGAAATATGGGATTGGCGGTAATCCAGAGTCTCCCATTGACCGTACAGTATTCATCCTGCGGTTTGAGGACCTGTCAGGCAGGCCGATTGCGTTTTTTATCAACTTCCCGGTTCACTGCTGTGTGCTGAACGGACATACGGTGTTTGAAGGTAAGTTGGGGATCAGTGGAGACATTGCCGGTAATGTATGCCGATGGAACGAAGAAAAATATCCGGGCGCGGTGACTTTATGGACAAGCGGGGCAGCAGGTGACATTAATCCTGTAATGATGTATGAAATGGGATATCCGGATCCGGTGACCGGAAGAATGAAAGGCGGGAAAGTGGAAGGGGATCACACAGAGATTCTGACCTGTATTTCAGCGATTCATTATGATGATATTAAGAAGGTAAACCGTACAATCATCTGTGACCGGACGGATGTGAAGCTTGGGGGCATGGCGGAAATCTCTGAGACACCGGGGAAAAGAGAACCATTTAAGATCCGCCTTCATATGATGCGGCTTGGAGAAATCTTCATTCTTGGAGCCAGCGGTGAACTGTATGATGTATTTGCTAAGAGTATCAGGAAACGTATCGCAGCCCGGGAACTGATCGTAATTAACCATGACGCAAGCCTGATGGGAGATGGCGGTTATATTATAGATGATGAAACATTGCTTCAGCCAAAACCGATGCTTCCGGGAGCAGGCCATACAAATCAGCAGCCGGGATTTTTTATGCAGTCTTTGTTTGAACATACCACATCCATGTATGAAAAGCTTGATCCCAGAGCTGTTAACAATGAACCGGATCCGAAAGGTCCTGGTTTTGGGAAAATGGAGCCGATGCAGCTGTAATAACTGCAAACATTTCAGGACAGGAAAAAGACAAGGAGCTGCTGAATATGATTATAGATTCAAATATGTACTATGTACCGGAACAGATTTTTGTGGATGATAAGTTAATGAAACGTTTTTTGGAGGAAGTACCGGCGGAGTATGGCTGGTACGGACACTGTGAGGAAATTGAGGGGACAGGGAAAAGACAGGTGATTTTGGAGAAGCCGATGGGAAGCCAGAATCTGAATTATCTTCAGGGAGATTATGAGGTTCAGGTGCAATTGGCGGATCTTGATAAAGCTGGTGTGGATAAAGCTCTTTTGAAAGTGCCGGGATGTCATGAATGGATGAGTTTAGACATGTGCCGGTTGTTTAATAATGGGATGTATGAACATTATCGGAAAAGCTGCGGAAGATTGATACCGCTTGCGGTGGTGCCTCCCTATGGAACCCCAGAAAGCCTGGAAGAATTGGAGCGCTGCCATAAGAAGCTTGGCATGACAGCGGTACAGGTCAGCGCCCATTATGGAGACGCATATCTGGATGAACCGGAATTTACAGCTTTTTTTGAAAAAGTAAATGAATTGAAAATGAATGTATATGTGCATCACACACCGATTCCGGCAGAATACCAGTCTTTTATTACATATAACAATGTACGGCGTTCTTATGGGCGTATTGTAGATCAGGGACTTGCTGTAGGCCGTGAGGTTTTCAGCGACCTCTTTGAACGTTGTCCGGACATCAGATTTGTTCATTCAATGATGGGGGGCGGTTTTTTCGCGATTGTGAATATGATGTTTCCGAATCAAGCCAAGGCAAAAGAAGAAGTCAGCCGTTTTAAATCTGACAGCGGGCAGATAAAAGACCGTTTTCAGAAACATATCTATTTTGAAATGTCCCATGCCCAGCCATGGGGAAAAGATGTACTGGAGCTGGCAGTAAAAGTATTGGGTGCGGATCATATTATCTGGGGATCATCCTGTCCGGTTCGAAAAGAATGGCTCCTGGAGGGCCCGGATTTTGTAAGAGAGCTGAACATTACAGAGCAGGATAAAGAACTGATCCTGGGAAGGAATGCTGAAAGAATTTACTGTATTTGAGATAAGCGCAGGGCACACTTTAAAACAGAGGAAGCCAGGTTCAGGGTAAAAAGTATGGGCAAAAGGAGAGAGAAAAAAGATAATCTGGCATACATTGTTTTCCACAGATAAATCAGGTATACTATTATTCAGGGGGGCAGATCTATGGGAAAAGGTATTTCAATTGTTGGAATCAGATGAATTGGGAGAGATAGCCTCTGAAACAACGGAAAAACAATATGGAGGTGCTGGTATGGGACAGGAAGAAGGATTTAAGCTGGCAGTTCCCGGTGATGCGACGGTATTGCCGGGCATGAAGACAATCATGGCGGACCGGTCGGAATTGCAGAAGGTTACCTATATCCGCGATGTGGAGTATGTAAAGCGCCATGAGGAGACTCTGCATTTGCAGCTTCTGCTTCCGGCGGGGCTTTTCCCCGGTATGTACTCGGCAAGAAAGTATCCTCTGGTGGTGTATGTCCAGGGGGCAGCGTGGGGAGAGCAGGAAATGTATTTCAATCTGCCACAGCTTTGCCAGATCGCACGGAAGGGGTATGTGGTGGCCAGTGTGAAGCACCGCGCATCTGCAGCAGCCGGATTCCCCGCATTTTTGCAGGATGTGAAATCTGCAATCCGTTATCTGCGGAAAAATGCGGAGCTT
>CAYLPF010000002.1:0-1250 GCA_964385485.1 uncultured Lachnospiraceae bacterium
CCCCAGGCTCGCCCAGGGACGTTTCCCCTTCATCCTGTGCGGCAGTTCCTTCCGCAATCGATTCGTCCGCAGGCGCCGTGCCCGGTTCCTCCGCCAGTACACTCCACGGCACCGCCATCGCCAATGCCAGCACCCATGCCAGCATCTTCCTCATCCAGGCCTTTTTCGTATAATTCATCATTTTACCTGCCTCCGTTTATTCTGCGTCCCCTAAAGACACTGCGCGGTACATCAGGGAATAATTATCCATCGTGAGTTCATATGTATAGGCCGGACCTTCCGCCACCTTCGTCCATTCGCCGTCCCCGTTTCCGGACTGCCACTCTACAGTATCCCCTTCATCACAAACCGCGGCCAGCGTGACCTGATCCCCTATTCCGAGGGAATCCCCATCCCAGTCGGCGGTAATCGGCAGTATATGGACCGCATCATCCTCTGTGGCCATCTGTGCCTCTGTTTTGGATTCTTCCGTCTGTCCTTCCGCCGCAGTTTCAGCTTCCGTCTTCTTTGCGGATGTGAATGCAGCCGCCACAAGCGTGACCTGCCCTGTACTGTTCCGGTAAACAGCCTTTGCCTCAGCAGCGGCGATGTCTTCCATCAGCCCTGTAAGCTCCTCATCCTCCACCGGCGTGAGCCATTTTGCCTGGATAAAGCCTTCCCTGACGGAGACTTCCGCCTCCTCTTTCACCGCATATACAATGTGCAGCCATCCGTCCTCATCATTTTTCTCCCCAAACCGTTCGAGCGCGTACACGACGGAGCCTTCCCCAAACTGTCCCTGCAGCGCATCCTCTGAAATTCCTTTGCTATTGTAAACCGGTGCATTGCAGCCGGTGCGTGCATATCCCTTTGTATAGGATTCCTCTGCCTCAGTTTCAGCCACGGTTTCCCCCGGCATCTTCTCAGCTTCCGTCTGTTCTTCTGTTAATGCTTCCTCCGACGCATCTGCTGCGGCTCCTGTCTGCGTTTCCGTCTGTCTTTCCGTCACAGTTTCCGCAGGAGCTTCAGCCGGAGCCTGGGCTGGTGATCCCGTTGAAGCCTCGGTTGGCGCCTCGGTCGGCGCTTCGGTCGGCGCTTCCGTCGGTTTCTCAGTTGGCGCTTCGGTTGGTGCTTCCGTTGGCGCTTCGGTTGGCGCTTCCGTCGGCGCCTCAGTTGGCGCCTCAGTTGGCGCTTCCGTCGGCTTCTCAGTTGGCGTCTCGGTCGGCGCTTCAGCCGGGGTTTCCACATTCAGCTCCGCCTGTCCATCTACA
>CAYLPF010000002.1:1350-16681 GCA_964385485.1 uncultured Lachnospiraceae bacterium
CTCGGTCGGCGCTTCAGCCGGGGTTTCCACATTCAGCTCCGCCTGTCCATCTACATTTTCTTCTCCCAGCGCCGGTATCCCGATGCTTCCGAGCGTCATTACCGCCGTCAATATCCCTGCAGCTATTTTTCTCCTCTTCATCATTTATCTCCTCCTAAAATAATGGTTAATATATTCTACTATCTTTTCTTGTTTTCGTCAATTATTACAAGAAAATTGTAAAAATTATTACAAAAAATTATAAAAATTATATTATGTTTATAGTAACTATTCAGCCATATGGCAAATCGCTTTCGCGGAAAGCGGTCTGCGGATTGGATGGCTGAATAGTTACTGTTTATGAAGTTTCCCTACAGTTTGAACCGGTACCCCACTCCCCATATCGTCTCGATATACTGCGGCTTCGACGACTGCTTCTCGATCTTCTCCCGGATCTTCTTGATGTGTACCGTGACCGTCGCGATATCCCCGACGGACTCCATATCCCAGATCTCCCGGAACAGCTGTTCCTTCGTATACACATGGTTTGGATTCTGCGCAAGGAAGGTCAACAGGTCGAATTCCTTGGTCGTGAAATTCTTCTCCTCCCCGTCGATCCAGACGCGGCGAGCCGTCTTGTCGATCTTTAGCCCGCGCACCTCAACGATATCATTGTCCGGCATATTGCTGTTGACCAGACGTTCATAGCGCGCCAGATGCGCCTTGACTCGCGCAACCAGCTCGCTGGGGCTGAACGGCTTCGTCATATAGTCGTCCGCCCCGAGGCCAAGGCCGCGGATCTTGTCAATATCATCCTTTTTTGCCGAAACCATAATGACCGGCACATTCTTCCGCTCCCTGATCTGGCGGCAGATCTCGAAACCGTCCACCTCCGGCAGCATCAGGTCAAGGATAATCAGGTCAAAATCCTCTCCTATAGAACGTGCCAGCCCGCGGTCTCCCGAATTCTCGATCTCCACTTCAAACCCTGACAGCTCCAGGTAATCCTTCTCGAGGTCTGCGATCGCGACCTCATCCTCCACAATCAGTATCTTACTCATGTACCGGCGCCTCCTGATATTTTCTGATGACGAAATGCATCGTTGTTTCTTCCCCGAGCCTGCTGGTCGCCCAGATTCTTCCTCCATGGTCCTCGATAATTTTCTTCACGATTGACAGCCCAATGCCGCTCCCTCCCTGTGAGGAGCTGCGTGACAGATCCGTCCGATAGAAACGGTCAAAGATCGAGACAAGCTCTTTATTCGGGATCCCCTTGCCGTTGTCCTCGATCTCAGCCTGGATGAAATCCCCGGCGTCAAATACACGCAGCTGGACGCTTTTTTGCTGTTTATCCATATATTTGACAGAATTCCCGATGATATTGTTGACTACACGCTTGAGCTGCTCCGCGTCCGCAATGATCAGCGTCCCCGGCTCAACTGTGTTGATATAGGAAAACGAGATCTCACGTTCCCGCATCTCCAGCCCGACCTCCTCGGCACAATCGTCAAAATACTCCCCGACATCGATCTTGCTGAAATTGTAGGGGATGCGGTTCGTATCGATCTTGGAGTAAAATGTCAGTTCATTGATCAGGCGGTCCATGTCGTTCGCCTTGATATAGATCGTGCGGATATAGCGGTCCATCTTCTCCGGCGTGTCCGCGACGCCGTCCATGATTCCCTCTACATATCCCTTCACAGCCGTGATCGGCGTCTTCAGGTCATGGGATATATTGCTGATCAGCTCCTTGCTCTGACGGTCAAAGGCTTTCTTTTCCTCATCCATATCCTTGAGCCTCTGCCGCATCTCATCAAAATCACGGCACAATTCATTGAGTTCATCATTGCCCGAAGCCTCTATCTTAAAATCAAAATCAGACTCCTTGATGCGGTGAGTCGCCTCCCTCAGCCTCACAAGAGGCTTGTTCACGCCATTGTAAATCCACAGCGTCATTACAAGCACTGTAAATATAAGGATCACCACAATCGAAATGGCGAGATCCCGCATCAGGATCTGTGTCTGCTGGACAATCCTGGATGCGGAAGAAATCACGAATATGCTCGTCTCTGATCCATCCTCCAGATCCAGGTCAAGCTGCTTCACGAATGCCTTCACATCCTTGCCAATGTATGAGCCTCCATCCGACGAGCTGCTGAATTCCCGGAAGGACGGCAGCTCATAAAACAGTTCCGTAACATCTTCTTCGGAACCGTTATAATAGAGTTCTCCATCCTTACGCACAAGGAGATAGGAAAATTTCCCCCGGAGCTCTTCATTCACATGATCCAGATACTCTTTATCAATCAGCTCCCACGGATCCTCCTGAGCCTGCTGCTTCAGCCGTTCGAAAACATCCTGTGTCGATGAACCGATCACCTGCATGGAATTTGACAGATTCTCGAGAGTGACGGGTATTCCATAATTGTCTTCAATCAAATTGACCTGATACTTTGAAAAGCCGAACAGTACAATCGCAAACAGGATAAACGGAATCAGGATAATCACAAAAAATGAAATAATAAGCCTTGTCTTCAGCTTCATACCATTAACCTCTCTTGCCGGGCAAAATCATCCGGATAAGTTCAGTATAGCATAACAGATATCTCATTTCATCTAAAGATTACGGCAGTATTATGAATTTTTTATAAATTAGGTACAGAAAACGACTTTAGCCGTTTTCCCGCAAATATTTTTTTAACGTCTCCGCCTTGTCAGTCTTCTCCCACGGAAGATCGAGGTCGTCGCGTCCGAAATGCCCGTAAGCCGCGGTCTGCCTGTAGATCGGACGGCGCAGGTCGAGCATCTTGATGATTCCGGCCGGACGCAGGTCAAAATTTTCCCGGACGATCTCTGTCAGCCTCTCATCGGAAAGCCTGCCGGTGCCGTCCGTATCGACCATAATGGAAGTCGGCTGCGCAACGCCGATCGCATAGGAAAGTTGGATCTCACAGCGGTCCGCAAGTCCCGCCGCCACAATATTCTTCGCCACATAGCGCGCCGCGTACGCAGCTGAACGGTCCACCTTCGTGCAGTCCTTGCCGGAGAAAGCCCCGCCGCCGTGTCTTGCGTATCCACCGTATGTGTCGACAATAATCTTGCGCCCTGTCAGCCCGCTGTCCCCGTGGGGTCCGCCGATCACGAAGCGTCCTGTCGGGTTGACAAAGAATTTTGTATGTTCATCCACCATATCCTGCGGCAAGATCACATCAAAGACATGCCTTTTGATATCCGTGTGAATCTGCTCCTGCGTTACCTCAGGGTCATGCTGGGTCGACAACACAACAGCGTCCAGACGCGCCGGATGTCCATTCTCATCATATTCAACCGTCACCTGCGTCTTTCCGTCCGGGCGCAGATACGGCAACGTCCCATCCTTCCTCACCCGCGCGAGCTGGCGGGCAAGCTTGTGGGCCAGATAGATCGGATACGGCATATACGTCTCCGTCTCATTCGTCGCATAGCCGAACATCATCCCCTGGTCTCCCGCGCCGATCGCCTCTATCTCATCGTCCGACATCTGATTTTCCTTCGCCTCAAGCGCCTTGTCGACGCCCATAGCGATATCCTTTGACTGCTCGTCGATCGCCGTGATCACGCCGCACGTATCCGCGTCAAAGCCGAATTTGCCTCTCGTATAGCCGATCTCCCTGACCGTATCGCGCACGATCTTCTGGATATCCACATAGGCATTCGTCGTGATCTCCCCCATGACCAGCACCAGGCCGGTCGTCGTAGCCGTCTCGCAGGCCACCCGGCTCATCGGATCCTGCTCAAGCAGCGCATCGAGGATCGCGTCTGAGATCTGGTCGCACATTTTGTCCGGATGCCCTTCGGTCACGGACTCTGAGGTAAATAATAATCTGTCCATTCTTCCATTCCTTTCTTTTGTTGGATGCTTTTCTCGCGGGCCTGTGCAATCGGATAGGGGAGATTCATCGACCCTATCCGCCCGCGCCGAGGGCGGCAGCGGCTCTGCCGCTGAAATCTCCTTGCCGCCCCGTGCGCATAAAAAAAACCGCCGTAAAAGGGGCGGTCTCAATCATTATCATGAAATCCCCTTATTGTTCGAGTTCACTCGCTCAGGTTGGCACCTTCCGTCTCCGGGGTTGCCGTGGCTTCACAGATCCTTTGTATCTCCACCACTCTGAATAAGAGAAAAGCATTATTCACTTGTATACCCAATACACTATCGTGTTTCTATCTGTTTGTCAAGAGAAAACCATAAATGACATTCACTAAATGTCGAATAATGTCGAACGGTTTTTGTTGACAAATGGCAGGTTGTAATTTATTTTATATACATGGATGTGATTTCTGCTTTTCACACATTCATGTAGGTTCCGTTATATGGAATCTTTAAAAATGGCGGTCCCGCATTAGCCGCCATTTTTTCATTTTTTCATTTTTTTATAAAACGTTCCACGATATAGCGGTTCGCTTCCAGCTCCTGCGCATCATCGAGCGGAGCCAGCTCCGATTTCCCGTACTTTCTCTCAAGCGCGTTTTTCAGCAGGTAATCGCTGATATGAGGATTTTTCGGAAGCAGTGGCCCGTGCAGGTACGTGCCGACCACATTCTTGTACAGAACGCCCTCCGCGCCGTCCTCCCCGTTATTCCCGTACCCGAACAGCACTCTCCCGAGCGGCTTATTCTCCCCGATATGCGTCCTGCCTCCATGATTTTCAAATCCGACCACCGGATTATCAAACAGTTCATTTTCAATCACAATATTCGAGATCAGCCGCGGACTGCCCTGCTCCGTATACAAATCAACCAGCGACAACCCCTCAATCCGCCCGTCATCCGTATCATAATAATGTCCGAGAAGCTGGTATCCCCCGCAGACCGCAATCACAGTCCCTCCGTCCTCGACATACCCCTTGAAATCCTGCCGGATCCTCTTCAGCCTCTCGCAGACCAGCATCTCCTCCCGGTCCGACCCGCCTCCAAGCAGCACAATATCCAGCCCCGCAAAATCAATCTCATCCGTGATCTGAAACTCCTTCACCTCAGCCTCAATTCCACGCCACTCACACCTCTTACGCAGACACTGGATATTCCCCCTGTCCCCATACAAATTCAAAAGATCCGGGTACAGATGTCCAATTGTAATCTTCATAATCCTTCCACACCTGCCAATATACTGAATCAATTTCATTTATTTGATTCTGATAACGAACAAAATTACTTTTCCTGCATCCCCACCAGTATATTCCTGGTTGAAAACAGCGCTGTGTAATTCACCAGCACATACAGATTCCCGCACCCGTCCTTTACCCTCTTTTCAATCGCGGTTTTCACATCACCCACAAGCTCAGACGCGATCCCTACATACTTCATCCGCAATCGCATATCCTGGCACCGGATGCCGCTCACTGTGATCGAACGGATCTGTCCATCCCCGAACCGGTCAAAATCGACGTCCCACAGCCATGAGATATCCGTCCCGTCCTGCGCGTTATCATTGATTACGATGATAATATCCTTCTCCTCCGGATCCTCCATGACCGCAGAGATGTTCTGGTTAAATCCTGCCGGATTCTTCGCGAGGTTCAGGATAATGTCCGTTCCTCCAACCTTAAAATGCTCCATACGCCCGTTCTGCGGATTGAATTTCCGCAGCGTCTCCGCAAAATGTTCCATCTCAAGGCCTGCCGTGCGCGCAGCGCTGTATGCCGCAAGGATATTGTAAATATTATAAAATCCATGATAATCCGCCGAAAGCCTGCGCCCCTCCACCTCAAAAGACAGGCCGTCCGACATATCGATCCGGGATGCCTCATAATCGATCTGGGGTCTCGCAAAGCCGCACGAAGGGCAATGATAAATGCCAAGCTGGCTGTAATGGTAAAAATCATATTCGAGCCTCGCGCCGCACCTTTTACAGAACCTTCCTTCCCGGATCTCATGCTCCCCCTGTGGCAGCGGCACGCGCTCCGAGATACCGTACGTCCTGTACGGATTCCCGCTCTCCATCGCCAGGTATGCCGACAGCGCGTCGTCCGCATTGACAATCACCGTCATCTCCGGCGCCATCTGCATCGCGCGGTGCAGCATATCCATTGTAAGATCGATCTCTCCGTATCGGTCAAGCTGGTCGCGGAAGAGGTTCGTCAGCACCATATAATCCGGCTTAAAATGAGGCAGCACGCGGAGCGTCGACGCCTCGTCGATCTCAATGCACGCGTAATCCGCGTCCAGCCTCCCTAAATTGTCCGCCGAAAGGACAAAGGCCGCCGCGACGCCGGCCAGCATATTTGAGCCGGTATGGTTGCATACTGTTTTTTTTCCTTCCGACTCAATCGCCGAACAGAGCAGATTATTCGTAGTTGTCTTTCCGTTCGTCCCGCAGACGACAAAAATCTTCTCCCGCACCTGCGAAGCCAGATCCTTCAGGATCTGCGGATCTGCCCTCAATGCAACCTTTCCGGCAAACGTAACACCCTGTTTGCCGGAAAGCCTGCATACGGTACTGACGATCTTTGCCGCCCAGACGGCAATTAACCTTCGTACCCTCATATTCGTTTATTCTTCCTTCTTCAGTTCTTCTTCAAGGCTTTTCAGCGTATCTTCCTCTGTTTTTGCCGAAGATGCCCGTACCTTTGCGATGCTTGCCACCCTGGAATCCCCGTCCGTACCGATATTCATCAGCCTGACGCCGCTCGTGATACGTCCTAGAACCGAGATATTCTCGCACGGCATCTGGATGATAATGCCCTCTGTGCTGATCATCATGACCTCATTGTCCCGGTTGACCGCTTTTGCTCCGACGACATTGCCGGTCTTCCCGGTGATCTTGTAGCACTTTAATCCTTTGCCTCCGCGGTTCTGCGGCGAAAATTCTTCCATCGCAGTCAGCTTGCCCATGCCGTTTTCCGACGCAATGAGCAGATAATCTCCCTGCGCATCGAGCTGCATACCGACTACCTCGTCTCCATCCATCAGGTTCATGCCGATCACTCCCATCGAGGTACGCCCCGTACTTCTGACGTCTGTCTCATGGAACCGGATACACTGCCCGTATTTTGTCACCAGCAGGATGTCCTTCTTATTATTTGTGAATTTGACCTCGATTAATTCATCCTCTTCCCGGAGACTGATGGCAGCAAGACCAGTTTTTCTCACAAACGCGAAATCAGTGATCGGAGTTTTCTTGACAATACCACGTTTTGTCGCCATGAACATATAGCGGCCTTCCTTATATTCCCGGATCGGGATCAGCGCCGTGATCTTTTCCTCCGGCATCAGCTGCAGCAGGTTGACAATCGCCGTGCCACGGGCTGTCCGCCCGGCCTCCGGGATTTCATAAGCCTTGAGGCGGTACACTCTTCCTTTGTTTGTGAAGAACATCAGATAATGGTGCGCCGTCGTCATCAACAGTTCTTCTATGTAATCATCTTCTATTGTCTGCATCCCCCTGATGCCTTTGCCGCCGCGGTTCTGGCTCTTGAAATTGTCCGGCGTCATGCGCTTGATGTAGCCGAGCTTTGTCATCGTAATGATCACATTTTCATCCGGGATCAGATCCTCGACGGAAAACTCCGAGGTATCAAAGCCGATCGACGTCCTCCTGTCATCGCCGTACTTGTCAGCGATCACTGAAATTTCTTTCTTGATCACACCGAGCAGCAGGTTCTCATCCGCCAGGATTGCTTTGTACTCCTTGATTTTCTCCATCAGCTCTTTAAATTCATTTTCAAGCTTCTCCCGTTCCAGACCTGTCAGGGCGCGCAGCCTCATGTCAACGATAGCCTGCGCCTGCGCGTCGCTGAGCCCGAAGCGCTCCATCAGGCCGTTCTTCGCAATCTGCGTTGTCTGCGAAGAACGGATAATCCGGATCACCTCATCGATGTTGTCGAGCGCAATCAGCAATCCCTGCAAAATATGGGCGCGTTCCTCCGCCTTGTTCAGGTCATATTTCGTCCTTCTTGTGACGACATCCTCCTGATGGCGCAGGTAATAGATCAGCATCTGATGGATGTTCATGACCTTCGGCTGCGTGCCATCGAGTGCCAGCATAATCACGCCGAAGGTATCCTGCAGCTGCGTATGCTTATAAAGCTGATTCAGAATGACATTCGCGTTCGCATCGCGCCTCAGCTCAATATTGATGCGCATCCCCTCACGGTTCGATTCGTCCGTGATCGCGGTGATCCCGTCGATACGCTTGTCGCGCACGAGCTCCGCCATCTTCTCGATCAGGCGCGCCTTGTTGACCATATACGGCAGCTCTGTCACGATGATTCGGCTCTTGCCATTCGGCATTGTCTCGATATTTGTGATGGCCCGCACGCGGATCTTCCCTCTGCCGGTCCGGTACGCCTCCTCAATCCCGCGCGTGCCGAGAATCTGCGCACCCGTTGGAAAATCAGGTCCCTTGATGATCTCAAGGATTTCCTCGATCGCCGTATCGCGCTTCTCCTCAACACGGTTGTCAATAATTTTAACAACCGCCTGGATCACCTCGCGCAGATTGTGCGGCGGGATGTTCGTCGCCATACCGACCGCGATACCTGTCGTGCCGTTGACGAGCAGGTTCGGAAAACGCGACGGCAGTACCACAGGCTCGCGCTCCGTCTCGTCAAAGTTCGGGACGAAATCAACCGTATCCTTCCCAATATCGGCGAGCATCTCCATCGAAATCTTGCTCAGCCGCGCCTCTGTATACCGCATCGCGGCGGCGCCATCCCCGTCGACCGAGCCGAAATTGCCGTGGCCGTCGACGAGCGGACAGCGCATCGACCAATCCTGGGCCATATTGACGAGGGCGCCGTAGATCGAGCTGTCGCCGTGCGGATGATATTTACCCATCGTATCACCGACGATACGTGCACATTTCCTGTGAGGCTTGTCCGGACCGTTATTCAGCTCTATCATTGAATAGAGGACTCTCCTCTGCACCGGTTTCAGTCCATCCCTCACATCCGGGAGCGCACGCGCCGCGATCACGCTCATCGCGTAGTCGATGTAGGATTCCTCCATCGTTTCCTTGAGGTCAACCTCTTTTATCTGGTCAAAAATATTGTCTTCCAATGAGCTGCCTCCTATTCACAATTCGTATCTGTTATCTATATTCATACCTGTATACTTTTCATCAAAATCCGAAGTTCTGACTGAACCATAACCGATATCCGCTCAAATTTATCAGATATCCAGGTTCTTTACCTTCTTCGCATTCTCCTCGATGAACTCCCTGCGCGGCTCCACCTGGTCTCCCATCAGTGTCGTGAACGTCACATCGATCTCCGACATCTGCGATTCATCCAGAGTGACGCGCTTCAGGATCCTGCGCTCCGGATCCATCGTCGTCTCCCAGAGCTGGTCGGCGTCCATCTCGCCGAGTCCTTTATACCGCTGGATCTTATTATTCTGATCCCTGCCGACCTCATTCAGAATATCCTGGAGCTGTTCATCACTGTAAGCATACCAGACTTTTTTGTTCTTCTCGAGCTTGAACAGAGGAGGCTGCGCAAGGTACACATAGCCCTGTTTGATCAGCTCCGGCATAAACCGATAGATAAATGTCAGCAGCAGCGTCGCGATATGCGCGCCGTCCACATCGGCATCCGTCATAAGAATGATCTTGTGGTAACGCAGTTTCGTGATATCGAAATCCTCGTGGATACCTGTCCCGAACGCCGTGATCATCGCCTTGATCTCGGCATTGCCGTAGATCCGGTCAAGCCTCGCCTTCTCTACATTCAGGATCTTGCCCCGCAGCGGCAGGATCGCCTGCGTCGCCCTCGAGCGCGCCGTCTTCGCCGAACCTCCGGCGGAGTCTCCCTCTACGATATAGATTTCACAATTTGCGGGATCCTTATCCGAGCAATCTGCGAGCTTGCCCGGCAGCGACAGCCCGTCAAGCGCCGATTTCCTCCTCGTCAGCTCGCGCGCCTTGCGCGCCGCCTCCCTTGCACGCTGCGACAGGATCGATTTGTCAATGATGATCTTTGCCACCTGCGGATGCTGCTCCAGGTATATTTCAAGCTGCTCGGAAACTACGTTTTCGACAGCTCCCCTTGCTTCGCTGTTGCCAAGCTTCTGTTTTGTCTGTCCCTCGAACTGCGGTTCCTCGATTTTGATGCTGATCACGGCGGTCAGCCCCTCGCGGATATCGTCTCCCGTCAGCTTATCCGTGTCCTTAATCAGCTTGTTATCCTTTGCGTAATCATTGAATGTTTTCGTCAGCGCATTTTTGAAGCCGGTCAGATGAGTTCCTCCCTCCGGCGTCGTGATATTGTTGACAAAGCTGTAGCTGCCCTCATTGTAAGCGTCATTGTGCTGCATTGCGACCTCGACATAGACGCCGTCACGTGTCCCCTCACAGTAAATGATATCCTCATACAGAGGGGCTTTTCCTTTGTTCAGGTAGGTGACGAATTCCTTGATGCCTCCCTCATAATGAAAGATCTTCTCGACAGACTCCTCCTCGCGCTCATCACGCAGCACAATCCGTATCCCCTTCGTCAGAAAGGCCATCTCGCGGAGCCGCTGCTTCAGCGTCCCGAAATCAAATACCGTCTCTTCAAAAATTGTATCATCCGGCAGGAAAGTGACCATCGTGCCGGTCTTGTCCGGCTCGCACGTGCCGACCACCTCGAGCTTGTATTTGACCTTGCCGCGCTCATATCTCTGGCGGTACACCTTTCCTTCGTGGTAAATCGTGACCTCCAGCCAGTTTGACAGCGCGTTCACGACAGAGGCGCCGACACCATGCAGGCCGCCTGATACCTTATATCCCCCGCCGCCGAATTTACCGCCGGCATGGAGAACCGTAAAGACAACCTCCACAGCCGGGAGTCCTGCTTTCGTATTGATCCCGACCGGGATGCCGCGCCCGTTGTCCGTGACAGTCACGGAGTTGTCCCGGTTGATAGTTACCGTGATCAAGGTGCAGAAACCCGCGAGCGCCTCATCCACCGAATTATCGACAATCTCATAAACAAGATGATGTAGCCCTCTCGCCGAGGTACTCCCAATATACATTCCGGGTCTTTTTCTTACTGCCTCCAGACCTTCCAGAATCTGGATTTGATCTGCTCCGTATTCTTCGCTCATAAAACCCTCCTATATCTGTTGTTTCAAAACCGTTCCCTCCACTACATGGAACAGTCTGTTGATTTTAAACTGACATCCTTCAAAATCATCTATGCCGGTACAGGTAATCAATGTCTGGATATCATGGATGCTCTCCAGCAGATATCCCTGCCTGCTGCTGTCCAGCTCCGAGAGCACATCATCGAGGAGCAATACCGGCGTATCCTTCACATTTTTCTTTACTATCTCAATCTCAGACATCTTCAGCGACAATGCCGCCGTGCGCTGCTGACCCTGAGAACCGAACCTCCTGATATCGGCGCCATCCACAGAAAAGCACAGGTCGTCACGGTGAGGACCTGCGTTTGTAAGCTTTGTCCTGATATCTTTTTCGCGGTTATAGATGAGCTTCTCAGCAAAATGCCCTGTATCCGTATCCTTTTCGTAAGAAAGCTGCGGAGTCTCCCTGCCGCCCGAGAGGCGGCTGTGGATCTCCCCAAAAATACCGCCGATCTCACCGGCAAATTTCTGCCGTCTCTCTATGATTACCGAACCGTACTGTACAAGCTGTTCATCCAGTATGTCGAGCAGCGGCTCCGATTCCGTGTAAAAACTGTAATCCTTCAGCAGCTTGTTCCGCTGTGCGAGCGTCCTGTTGTAGTTCGTCAGGTTGTAAAGATAAATCTTATCAAGCTGGCACAGCTCCATGTCGAGAAAACGTCTCCGCTCCGACGGCCCGTTCTTGATAATATTCAGATCCTCCGGCGAAAAAAATACGAAATTGCCAAGTCCGACCAGTTCGCTTGCCTTGCGCACAGGGACACCGTTGATCGCAATCCCCTTCGTCCTGTTTTTTTTCAGATGCATATCAATCCGATACGGGATATCTCCTCTGTGCATCCTCATGCAGATATGCGCTTCCTCTTCTCCGAAATGGATCACTTCCCGGTCCCTGCTGCCCCTGTGGGATCGCGTTGTCCCGCACAGGTATACCGATTCCAGAATATTCGTCTTTCCCTGGGCATTATCTCCGTAGAAGAGGTTTGTCCCCGCGTCAAATTCCAGCTCCAGCGTATCGTAATTGCGGAAGTGATCCAGCTTAATCGAATCAACGATCATTTTTCTACATCCTTACACTTATTGTTATTATTCACAGTCCCTCCCCCCTGCAAACGAGTCTGTATATCTGTTTCGAATCGACTGTGAATAGTAACCACTTATTCCACAATGCGGATTGTAACTTCATGGCAGACGACTTCATCCCCGGCATGGAGCTTCTTGCCCCGCTGGTATTCCACAGCGCCGTTGACCATCGCTTCGCCTTCCTGCACCAGATATTTCGCCTCTACGCCGGTCTGCGCTATCCCGGCAGCCTTCAGTGCCTGGCCGAGCTTGATAAATTCTTCTCTCAGTTTAATTTCTGTAATTTCCATAAAACTCCTTCTATGCATCCACGAAATTCACCGGCAGGATCAGATAAATATAGGTCTGTTCCTCATCTCTGATAAAGCACGGCGCTTTCGGATTCATATAATAAATATCGATCATCTCGTCGTCGATTACACGCAGAGCGTCGAGCAGGAGTTTCGGGTTGAAGCCGATCTTGATCTCCTTCCCTTCCATCTCAATATCGATGTTCTCATCCATAGAACCGAGCTGGGAGGTGATCTTAAGCTCCATCATATGATCTGCGATGTTCAGAATAATCGGCCTCTTGTCCCCCTCTTTTACAAGCAGGGTTGCACGGTCGATACAGTCAAGGAATTCCCTTTTATTGACCGTTACCTTCGTCTCATAATCGTTGGACAGCATCTGGTTTACACGAAAATAATTTCCCTCGATCAGCCTGGAAACGACGATCGTATCCTCAAATTCAAATAATATATGATTTTCGGTAAAGAAAATATTGACCATATCCTCCATACCGCCCGTCAGGATCTTGAACAGTTCATTGAGCGTCTTGCCCGGGACGATTACCTTGGAGCTTTCATAGGATTTCTTCAGTTCAATGTTGCGGATGGAGATGCGATGGCCGTCAAGAGAAACAACCCTCATCATATTTTCATTGATTTCAAACAATTCTCCAGTCATCATTTTGTTGTTGTCGTTTGGGGCAATCGAAAAAATAGTCTGACGGATCACATCCCTCAATGTGAATTGAGATAAACAGATGCCATAATCTTTTTCCACAAACGGAAGATAAGAAAAATCTTCCCCGTCCCTCCCCATGATCATGAAGTTTGATTTTTCGCATACAATGGAAGTATTGTTATTGTCTTCAGAAGTAATCGTCACATCGCTGTCGGGAAGTTTTCTTATAATTTCAGAAAAAAGCTTTGCTTCCAGTGCGACGATCCCCTTCTGGCTGATCATTCCTTCTACCTTTGTCTCGATTCCCAATTCCAAATCATTTGCCATGAATTTAATTTCATTCTTTGAGGCGTCGATCAGGATGCACTGCAGAATGGGCATCGTAGTTTTCAGGGAGACTGCTTTCATTACAGTATTGATCCCCTTTTGAAGGTCGTTTTTGTTACAGATAATTTTCATTGTAGGGTTGCTCCTTTCGGATAATCTATTAATTAAAAAAATCAGCAGCAGTATTATTAAGGGCTGTGGATTTGTGCAAAGCTTGCATTTTCCTCTCAATTAACGAAAAGAAGGATGGGGATAAATGGGTGGAATTATCCCGGAAACCGTCTGGAAAAAAGATTTTTTATCCACATATTTCTGATTTACACATCGAAAAATGATTCTTCGGAAAAATCCTGTCAACATCCGTCCACAGCGTATGAACATCTATTCCAACTGTTTATCCTGTGGATAAGTGGATAACTTTGTGGATAACTCAGTTTGGATTGATTTTCTTTTTCAGAATATCGATCGTATTACGGACAGAATCAGATGTTTTCATCTCTGTCTCAATTTTTTTGGCGCCGTGCAGCACAGTCGAATGGTCGCGTCCTCCCATTTCCGAGCCGATCCTTTTGAGGCCGACACTTGTCATGGTATTGCACAGGTACATTGCGACCTGCCTGGGAAATACAATCTCGGAATTGCGCTTGCTTCCCTTGATGTCGTCAGAGGTCACATGGAAATGCTCTGCGACGATCGAGATAATCAGCGACGGTGTGATCTCCTTTTTCTCATCGGGGGACACAATATCCTTAAGGGCTTCCTCTGCGAGTTCTACCGTAATCTCACGGTTTTCGAGATTGCTCAGCGCCACAAGCTTGTTCAGGGCTCCCTCGAGTTCCCGGATATTGGACTTAATGTTCATCGCTATGTACTTGATCACTTCATTATCGATATTGTAGCCGTCGTTTTCTTCCTTCTTATGGAGAATGGCCATCCTCGTCTCAAAGTCCGGGCTCGAAATATCAGCGATCAACCCCCATTCAAAGCGCGACCGCAGCCTGGCCTCCAGCGTCTCAATATCCTTCGGCGGCTTATCTGAGGATATGATAATCTGCTTCTTATTGCCGTGGAGATCATTAAAAGTATGGAAAAATTCTTCCTGTGTAGCCTCTTTTCCTATAATAAACTGGATATCGTCGATCAGCAGTACGTCAACATTGCGGTATTTCTCCCGAAATTTTGTCATAGCGGTATTGTTACCGTTACGGATGGAATCGATCAGCTCGTTCGTGAAAGTCTCACTCGTGACGTAAAGTACCTTTTTTTCAGGATTTTGATCCAGCACAAAATGGGCGATCGAATGCATCAGATGCGTCTTGCCTAGCCCGGCGCCTCCGTGGATGAACAGAGGATTGTACATCTTGCCCGGAGACTCAGCGACCGCGAGCGCCGCAGCATGGGCAAACTTGTTATTGTTGCCGACCACAAAGGTATCGAATGTATATTTCGGGTTCAGATTGGCTTTCTCAGCGTCCGCGCTGTGGCTGTTCTTATTAATAGAAGCAAATTGCTTTGCCTCCGCCTTTTGTTTTGCCTGTTCAGGAAGGATAAATTCGATCTCATACTCTTTGCCTGTAAATTCCGCGATCGCTACCTTGATCGGGAACATATATTTCTTCGTAATATAATCAATCCCCATCTGTTCAGAGGGGACAAGAATCGTGACGGTATGCTCGGTAATGCTGTGAATCTGCAGCGGTTTGAGCCACGTTTTGAAAGAAATATCAGACAATTCATGTTCAACTTTGACGGTATAGAGAATTTCATCCCATTTTTCTTTTAGTATATCCATTCTAGTAATCTCCAAAAAACCAATTTTTCCTACACTAATATTAAACCAAATGAGGGGATTAATCAATGATAAGTTTTTTACAGGGGAAAAAATATTTAATTC
>CAYLPF010000002.1:16781-32019 GCA_964385485.1 uncultured Lachnospiraceae bacterium
TTTATTTACATAAACAGGCGGAACTAAGTTATGGAGATCTTTTTGTGAACAAGCTGTTCCACATTATTAACAGGGGAGAAAGGGGCGTATTTTCAACAAAAAAGGAGAAACAGGGTATAGATATAAACATCTAATCAAGAAGTTTTCCACAAGTTATCCACAAATTGTGGAAAACTCATATTAAACACAAAAAGGGCAGGATAAGTGTGAATAACTTCTTATTTTTTGTGGCTGAAAACCTTATTTTCTGCTTGACTTGCTTTCTTTTTCTGAATATAATCGAGGTGATGTTTTCCGATATATGATCAGAGAATAACAGACTCTAATTTGAAAAAGGAGGTGTCGCGATATGAAGATGACATTTCAGCCGAAGAAGAGATCGAGAGCGAAGGTTCACGGTTTCAGAAAGAGAATGAGAACAGCGGGCGGGAGAAAAGTGTTAGCTGCCAGAAGAGCAAAAGGAAGAAAAGTGTTGTCAGCATAGGCCGCAGTTTTGTGGCCTTTCTTCTTATTAAAAAAACAGGAAATTAAAAATGATATTTTCAGAATCCCTGAAAAAATACGGTGATTTCCAGCGCGTGTATACTACGGGAAAATCTTATGCAAACAGATATCTGGTCATGTATGTAAGGAAACAGGATACGCAGAGGAACCGTATCGGCATTTCAGTCAGTAAAAAGGTCGGAAACAGTGTAGTAAGGCACAGGCTTACACGGCTGATCCGAGAGAGTTATCGATTGAATGAAACGAAATTCGTTAGAGGCCTTGACATAGTAGTGATCGCGAGGCCTGGCGCTAAAGAAAGAAATTTCTTTGAAATCGAGAGCGCGCTGCTTCATCTTGGCAGGCTGCATGCAGTCGTTCAAATTGAAGAGAAAGAAGAAAATAAACATGAAAAGAGTGCTTATCTATCTGATTAAGCTCTATCAAAAGTATTTATCGCCGATGAAAAGGACATGCTGCCCGTATTTTCCCACATGTTCCCAGTATGGGGTGGAGGCAATCGAAAAATATGGAACCCTGAAGGGCGGGTTGCTGGCGGTATGGAGAATCCTGCGCTGCAATCCTTTCTCAAAAGGCGGATATGATCCCGTTCCATAGGAGGAATTGAACTAATGTTATTGACGAAAACGACCACATTTATCATTGGGCCTGTCGCTTCGCTGCTTGGATATATCATGAATGCCATTTTCTGGCTGCAGGAGCAGATTGGCATCGCAAATATTGGCTTGTGTATCATTTTGTTTACGATTGTTATTTATATGCTGATGACACCGCTGACGATCAAGCAGCAGAGATTTTCTAAGCTTCAGAACAAAATGAATCCTGAGCTTCAGGCGATCCAGAAAAAATACAAAGGGAAAAATCAGGATCAGGCTGCAATGATGAAGATGAATGAGGAGACAAAGGCAGTCTACGAAAAGTACGGCGTCAGTCCGATGGGAAGTTGTCTCCAGCTCATTATCCAGATGCCGATTCTTTTCGCACTCTACCGTGTGATCTGGAATGTGCCGGCATATGTGAACACTGTAAAGGAAGCTTTTCTGCCGCTTGCGCAGAACCTTTTGAATACAGCCGGTGTACAGGATTTCATGACAGAAGTTGCAAAGACGAACGGCGTATCGTTCAAGGAAATGACGGAACTCACTTTAATTGATGTCCTCTATAAGTTCAAGCCGGACAACTGGACGGGGCTTGCCGAAGCTTTTCCTGATATGAAGGGTCTTATAGAGAGTACCCAGAGCAGTGTTGACAGGATGAATTACTTCCTTGGCCTGAATATCGCCGATTCGCCGATGCAGATTATTTCAAATGCTGTTAAGACAGGGGCGATTCTGCTTGCTATCGGTGCGGCATTGATTCCGATTCTTTCTGCACTGTCACAGTGGTTTAATTCCAAACTGCTTTCAACAACAAATGATACACAGACAAATCAGCAGAATGATTCGATGGCCAGCACCATGAAAACCATGAATACGGTAATGCCTCTGATGTCGGCAGTATTTTGCCTGACACTCCCGGTTGGTATGGGTATCTACTGGATTGCCGGTGCGGTTGTGCGGTGTATCCAGCAGATTGTAGTCAACAAGAAGATTGACAAGATGGATATCGACGAGCTTGTGAAGAAAAATCTTGACAAGGTTAACAAAAAGCGTGAAAAGCAGGGGCTTCCGCCTCAGAAGATCACAAATACTGCGAAGCTGAATACGAAAAACATCGAGAGACCTGTTATTTCTGAGGAGGAGAAAAAGGAAAAAATACAGAAATCTACTGACTACTATAAACAGAATACGACAGCGAAGCCGGGCAGCCTGGCTGCGAAGGCCCAGATGGTGAAGCAGTACAATGAGAGAACCGCGAAGAAGAAATAGGGGGTTATGATTATGAGTTCAGAAGTGATCAAAGTAACGGCAAAGACAGTAGCGGATGCGCTCACAGAAGCATCTATCCAGCTTGGAACGAGCAGTGACAATATAGAATACAATGTACTTGATGAAGGATCGAAGGGTTTCTTCGGGATCGGAGGACGCAAGGCGGTTATCGAGGCGAAGAAAAAATTCACAGATGAAGATCTGATGAAAGAAGTATTCGGCGATATGGACAGAAAGGTGAAGAAAGAGCCGCGCAGAGAGACGAAGAAGCCTCAAAAGAAGGATCCTTCAGAAACGAAAAAGAATTTCAGTGAATCAAAGAAGAACAATTATGAACCAAAGAAAAAGTCTTCTGACCCGAAAAATGATCATCAGGAGCAAAAGAAAGAAACCTCAGAGGCAATCAGGGAAACTGCGGAGCCTGCAAAGGAATTAAAAAAGAGAGAGGGCAGGGAAAACCGCAGGGATGGGATCCAGAGAAATTCCAGAAAGGACTTCCGCAAAGAGGAAAGGCCGGATCAGGAGGATGAAGAGACAAAGCGCACAGAAACGGCTGATCAAGAGACAGTAAAGACAGAAGATGCAGGAATACCAAAGATACCGCGTGTACCGGCAGATCCTGCCGAAGCGACAAGGAGAGCAGAAAATTTTCTGAATGATCTTTTTAAAACGATGGAAATGGATGTTTCCGTGACATCGGCGTTTGAGGATGAGACTCTGTCGATTGATATTTCAGGCGATGATATGGGGCTTCTGATCGGCAAGAGAGGCCAGACACTCGATTCGCTGCAGTATCTGACAAGTCTTGTGGTGAACAAGGGTAAGGCTTCCTACGTCAGGGTAAAACTCGATACGGAGGATTACCGCAACCGCAGGAAAGCTACTCTTGAGAATCTGGCAAAGAATATTGCTTACAAGGTGAAAAAGACGAGAAAACCGGTATTCCTTGAGCCGATGAATCCGTATGAAAGAAGAATTATCCACTCTGCATTGCAAAATGACCCGTATGTGACAACACACAGCGAGGGAGATGAACCGTGCAGGAAGGTCGTCGTGACGCTGCGCAAGGATCGTACAGGCCGTCCGGGAGGCGACAGACGTCCAAATAGCCGCCAGGGAAGCCATTACAGCTATAATAACCGCAGGGACCGTTATGACCGCCAGGAGTGGTCTGAGCGTTACAGCTATGGGACAGATGAAGAAACAGAATCCGTGATTACGGAGGAGACGCCTTTGGTATATCCGGAGACAGAGCCTGGCGTTACAGAAAACACTGTTATGGAGAGCGCAGTTGTAAAGACAGCTTCGGAAACGGAAGAGGCTGGTTCGGAGGCTCCGCAGGAGTAGCACATTCCTGAAATTATATAGGAAAAGAATTTAATCGTTTGAAGAAAGATTTATTACAGATCCCATTATGCGTCATATCGTGTGGTTCCATGGTTTCTGTATATGGTTTGCGCATGAGGGCGTCTGTCTCGGACAGGCGCCCTTTATGCGCAAGCTCTCCCCTGTCCGATTACAGACCCGCGAGAGGAGAAGTATTAGAATGAAAACGCAAAGTGATACAATTGCCGCAATTTCTACTGCAATGTCGCCCTCGGGAATCGGTATTATCCGTATCAGTGGGTCGGCAGCAATAGAGGCTGCGGATCAGATCTACCGTTCAAAGGGCGGCAGCAAAAGGCTTTTGAATCAGCCTGACCATACGGTTCATTATGGTTATATTTGCGATGGAGGGGAAGTTCTCGACGAGGTAATCGTCACGCTGATGCGTGCGCCCAGGAGTTTCACCGCAGAGGATGTAGTGGAGATCAACTGTCACGGCGGGATCTGCGCGCTTCGGCGTGTGCTGGACGCTGTCCTGAAGCATGGCGTGCGTCCGGCGGAGCCGGGTGAGTTTACGAAGAGGGCTTTTCTCAATGGCAGAATTGACCTGTCACAGGCGGAGTCTGTAATTGACGTGATCAATGCAAAAAATTCATATGCACTTAAAAGCTCAATAAGCCAGCTTAGGGGTTCTGTCCGGGAGGCAATAGGCAGCCTCCGCAGCCGGATTCTGGATGAGATTGCTTTTATTGAAGCTGCTCTTGACGATCCGGAGCATATCAGCCTGGACGGTTATGATGGCAGGCTGAAGGAGCAGACGGAAAAGCTGCTGTCTGAACTGCAGACGCTGATTGCATCGTCAGAGAACGGCAGGCTTTTGCGGGAGGGGATACAGACTGTTATCCTCGGCAAGCCGAATGCCGGTAAATCTTCCCTCTTAAATGTGCTTGTAGGATCAGAGCGCGCGATTGTGACTGATATTGCAGGGACGACGCGGGATCTCCTCGAGGAGACAATTAACCTGAATGGAATTACGCTGAATATTATTGATACGGCGGGCATCCGTCATTCAGATGACAAAGTAGAACAGATCGGCGTGGACAGGGCAAAGGAAAAGGCGGAGGATGCTGACCTGATCCTGTATGTTGTGGATTCATCGACGGTTCTGGATGAAAATGACAGGGAGATCCTTTCTATCCTGAAAGGGAAAAAAGTAATCGTAATATTGAATAAATCCGATCTGCCGTCTGTCACGACGAGGGAGGATATCGGAAAGGAAGCTGATTCATACAGCTATCCGGTAATAGGGTTTTCTGCAAAGGAAGAGAAAGGCACCGACCTTCTTGAAAAAGAGATCTGCCGGATGTTCTATGAAGGGAAACTGTTGTACAATGATGAGGTGTACATCACAAACGCGAGGCAAAAAGCATGTCTCTGCGAGGCCTCTGAAGCGTTAAAAAAAGTTCTGGAAAGCATTGAAATGGGGATGCCCGAGGATTTCTACTCGATTGACCTTATGAGTGCCTACAGTGCGCTTGGGGAGATCACGGGAGAGTCTGTCGGGGAAGATCTGGTGGATAAAATATTCAGCAGCTTCTGTATGGGAAAATGATTGCCGATATATTCCGGCGTGAGCGGGTATATACTTCGGTAATATTGGAAAATTATAGCAAACGACTTTAGTTATTTCCTTTTGCGTGCACAGGGCGGCAAGAAAATTTCAGAATGGTAAACAATATTATTTATGTAGTTTACTATAATATGTTTATTGATATACAAATTCGGATGTGATGAAAGATATGGGCAAAGTAGAAGAATATACAGATGTTGTAGTCGTAGGAGCCGGGCATGCTGGCTGCGAGGCGGCTCTTGCGAGCGCGCGGCTGGGCATGGATACGGTTATGTTTACCGTCAGCGTAGACAGTATCGCTCTGATGCCTTGCAATCCGAATATCGGAGGCAGCTCCAAGGGGCATCTCGTGCGTGAAATCGACGCGCTTGGCGGAGAGATGGGAAAGAATATTGACAGGACCTTTATCCAGTCGAAAATGCTGAACAAATCAAAGGGGCCTGCAGTCCATTCCCTGCGCGCACAGGCTGACAAGGCGGATTATTCCAGAACTATGCGCAGCGTACTTGAACAGACAGATCATCTTCGGATTAAGCAGATGGAAGTCACAGAGCTTATCATTGAAGAAGGAGTCCTGACAGGTGTGCGTACTTATTCAGGCGCGGTTTATCATTGCCGCGCGGCCATCCTTTGTACAGGAACCTATTTAAAAGCGAAATGTATCTATGGGGATGTGAGCTCATATACAGGACCTAATGGGCTGCAGGCAGCCAATTATCTTACGGATTCCCTGTGCAAAAACGGAATCGAACTATATCGCTTCAAGACAGGGACTCCAGCCAGAATTTCGCGCAGATCGATTGATTTTTCAAAGATGGAGGAACAGAAAGGGGATGAGGTCATTGTGCCTTTTTCCTTTACAACAGATCCGTCTTCCATACAAAAGGATCAGGTATCATGCTGGCTGACGTACACAAATGAACACACGCACGAAATCATCCGAAAAAATCTTGACCGCTCACCCCTGTATTCCGGGATGATTGAGGGGACAGGACCAAGGTATTGTCCTTCGATCGAGGATAAGGTCGTTAAATTTTCTGACAAAAACCGTCACCAGGTGTTTATTGAA
The DNA here is from genome assembly GCA_964385485.1 of uncultured Lachnospiraceae bacterium. Lineage (GTDB taxonomy): Bacteria > Bacillota > Clostridia > Lachnospirales > Lachnospiraceae > Choladousia. The sequence continues at coordinate 23,179 of CAYLPF010000002.1, forward strand.
CCGGAGGGCATACATACACAGGAAATGTATATCGGAGGAATGTCAAGTTCCCTGCCGGAGGATGTACAGCGTGATATGTACCGTACTGTGCCGGGACTGGAGCATGCGGAGATTGTGAGAAACGCATATGCAATCGAATACGATTGTATCGATGCGAGGCAGCTCTCCCTCTCTCTTGAATTTAAAACTATAAAAGGGCTTTTCAGCGCGGGACAGATAAACGGCAGCTCCGGTTATGAGGAAGCCGCGGCGCAGGGGCTGATTGCAGGTATTAACGCGGTGAGAAAACTCCAGGGGAAGGATCCTTTGATACTCGACCGCTCAGAAGCTTATATAGGAGTCCTGATCGACGATCTTGTGACAAAGGAGAATCATGAACCGTACCGCATGATGACATCACGTGCAGAGTACAGGCTATTGCTGCGCCAGGATAACGCGGATTTGAGACTTACCAGAAAAGGTTATGAGGCGGGATTAATTGACCAAAATCGATATGAAAAACTGGTTCAAAAGGAACATGATATTGAGCAGGAACTGAAACGGGTCAGGTCAGTTTCAATTGGCGCTAATCAGCAAGTACAGGAGCTGTTGGTGCGCTGCGGCAGTACGGAATTGAAGACATCTGCGACACTTGCTGAGTTGATCAGACGTCCGGAGTTGTCTTATGAAATGCTTGCAGAAATCGATCCTGACCGCCCGGAGCTTCCACGGGATGTAGGAGAACAGGTAAACATCAATATCAAATACGAGGGATATCTTCAGCGGCAGCTGAAACAGGTTGAACAGTTTAAGCGTCTGGAATCCAGGAGGCTGCCGGAAAATCTTGATTATGATGAAGTGCCGAGCCTTCGCACCGAGGCGAGACAGAAGCTGAAACAGTACAGGCCGTCGTCGATCGGCCAGGCGTCCAGGCTGGCAGGCGTGTCCCCGGCGGATATCTCCGTGCTGTTGATCTACATGGAACACAGGAAATAAAACAGAAAATGTAGAAATGTTGATTGTGTTGTTATGCAGGAATTGTTAAGTAAGTCTTACGGATTGGCGGAAGCAAATAAGACGCCTATAAGGAAGGAGACTATGTGGATAAGTCAGTTAAACTAAGAGAGGCATGTGGAAAAACCGGAATAGAGCTCTCCAACAGGCAGGCAGAACAATTCATGATCTATTATGATTTTTTGATCGAGAAGAATAAGGTCATGAATCTGACATCAATTACGGAATATGAAGAAGTTGTGCAGAAGCATTTTGTGGACAGTATTGCGCTTGCGCAGGCGCTTGATCTGAAACAGTACAGCAGCCTGATCGATGTAGGTACGGGCGCAGGATTTCCGGGTATCCCGCTGAAAATCGTTTTCCCTCATCTGAATGTGGTATTGCTGGATTCCCTCAACAAAAGAATTCTGTTTCTGAATGAGCTGATCGATAAAATTCATTGTAAAGACATAAAGGCGGTTCATGCCAGAGCGGAGGAATTCGCCCGGGAGAAGCAGTACAGGGCATCCTTTGACCTCTGCGTTTCGAGGGCGGTAGCCAATCTGGCATCACTGTCGGAATACTGTCTGCCGCTTGTAAAAAGGGGAGGGCTGTTTGTTTCATATAAATCGATGCAGATTGATAATGAAATTAATGATTCCCAAAAAGCGGTTTTCCTTCTTGGCGGAAAAATAAAAGAAAAGAAAGACTTTTATCTGCCGGACAGCGAGATAGGGCGCTCCTTTGTGATTATTGAAAAGGTAAAGGAAACTCCTGTGAAATACCCTCGGAAAGCAGGGATGCCTGTAAAGGAGCCGCTGGGAGTACAGGTTCATAAAAATAAAGAATAATACGGATAGGGTCGAAGGTTCTCCCCTATCCGATTGCAGGCACGCAAAAGGAATATCGCTGCTGATACGGTTCTGCGGGCCGGTCAGATTGCATCTTTTCTACTCGATTTTTTTACTGAGTTTAGAAAGAAACCATACATTGTTTCCAGCATTTCATCGTGTGCCTCCATTTGAGGCAAAAGCTTTGAACCGAAAATTTCTTCCACTTCAATCGTGTCGTTAATCCTGCGGTAAGAGAGTGAAATATCGTCTTTGCTTTCATTATGCATTCCATTCACAAGGATCATCCTGTTTGAAGCATTTTTGAGAGCTTGCGTGATATCAACGTTCAGATAATCACCTTCAAGGCTTGCAAAAAGAGCCTTACCGCTGCCTTTTGAGGTATGTGCATTGTCATAATATGCTTTCACGATGCCCGGTGTGACCTCAAACGGGTTATAAAACACTTTTTCGGTCAAATAGTATTCAATATTTGCTTTATTAGCCGCAATATAGTAAGCTGTTTTCCCAATGACAGGAAGATCAAAGAGCCTCAGCAGAATCTTCGATCTTTCATTTGGGGTATTTTTCAAGGAAGAAAGCTTCGGGGGATTGACCATCATAATCTTATCAAAGAGTTTATCATTCAATGAATTTGCCATCAAAACAAATGAGGAGGATAAGCCGCTTGCAACAATATCCGTTTTCTCTTTGATTACATCTTTTACAAAGTCAGAAATCAATTGCACATAGAAAAAGTTTGTGTAGGTAATAGATGGTTTATCCGATTTTCCACAGCCGATCAGGTCAATTGTATAAACCCTGAAATCTCCTGACAGGACTTTTGCAATCTCTTTCCATTCGTATGAAGAAGAAAATGAGTTCAGATCATGGACAAGTAACAGAGGAGTTCCCTCTCCATTTACATGATAAAAGACATCACCATGCTTCCAGTGATAATATTTTCCGCTTGATTTTGCCGTTGTATTGTCTGTTACTGAGGAATCAATAATTTTGTTTATGCAATGAAGGATTCCAACAGCTGCAACAGAGACCTTAAGGAGAGATTTTGAGTTTTTCATAGCTAAAATCCTTTCTGTATTATTGTAATGTTTCACGTGAAACATTGCGATGAAATTTTTAAACGAAACAGGAATTATAGGAAACGACATTATTTATGTTGTTTCCTATAAGATGTCGATAACAGTATAAACGAATATTAAAAATGTTACAACAATAAATTTTCGCGAAAAGACCTGGCTGAACTGTTACGGAAGATCTTTCTTTTCAAAATAAAAAGAATATGATAATATGATTCCAGAACCAAAGGCCTGCCCCCACGGAATGCCTGCATTTCAGCGGAGGCAAGGCTTAATGACCCGCCCAGATATGGGCAAATCATAATATTTATAGGAGCCCATGTGCTTTGAACGTACTACTTCGCATGAAAGCCTGAGGATAAGATGATGTTAAAAGATTACCTTGAACGTGTTGATTTGGAAAACAGTGAAGAATTAAAAAAACTGCAGAGCCAGATGCAAAATCTGCTCGATGAGCTGAATGCCAATCAGGAATTAATAGATAGATTGAGCAGAGAAAAGAATCTGGATGTAAATATATTCTCTCCACGCAATATAGATACGGAAGCGGATGAAAAAATAGAAAAAGCCAGGAAAGAAAAGCTGGATCTAAATCAAAGAATAGAGTATGTACGAGGACTTATCGAAACATACACCCAAAAGAAAATAGAATATGAGGAGCTTCAAAAGGAATTATTAGAAGTTCAGCCGGATAATCAGCCGGTTGATTTGGAAAATTTACCCGTAAACCGTTCGGAGCTACTTGATTTTTTGAATGCAATATATCGCCAGACAGAATTATGCCTCGCGATTACATCAAATCACAACAGATGCAAGACAGAGCTTCGCAGCCTCAGGAGTACAATCAAAAAATATGCCGCAAAAATAGAAAATAAGGAGTAAATTTTTGTGGAAACAAGAAAAATGTTTCACGTGAAACATTAGATGTAGTAATTAAAATAATTTAGTGCTATACTGGATTGAAATGATGCTCGGAAATCCGTGTGGTTTCATATGCTTGCAGTGCGAGGAAACTTTGAATAGTAACGAAGGGAGTATTTTAATTGCTATGGGGAGAACAATAGTGGTCGCAAATCAGAAGGGCGGAGTTGGCAAGACCACCACGACAATCAATCTGTCTGCATCTCTCGCCGAGCTTGGGCAAAAGATCCTTGTGGTTGATATGGATCCGCAGGGAAATACGACAAGTGGCCTGGGAATCGATAAGAATGATGTAGAAAATACGGTTTATGAACTGTTGCTGGGTGAAAAAACGCTGGAAGAATGCATTCAGAGAGAACGATTTGAAAATCTTTCGGTTCTTCCTTCCAATATTAATCTTGCCGGTGCAGAGATTGAACTGATTGGAGTGGAAAACAAAGAGTATTTATTAAAAAAAGCGTTGGATGAGGTCAGGGACTCCTATGATTTTATATTGATTGACTGTCCCCCGTCGCTGAATATGCTGACAATTAACTCAATGTGTGCAGGAAATACGGTTCTTGTACCGATCCAATGTGAATATTACGCTCTTGAAGGATTAAGTCAGCTGATCCACACGATTGACCTTGTGAAAGAGCGGTTGAATTCGGAACTTGAAATAGAAGGCGTCGTATTTACAATGTATGACGCCAGGACTAACCTGTCACTTCAGGTTGTTGAAAATGTAAAAAACAATCTGCAGCAAAACATTTATAAAAGCATTATTCCAAGAAATGTGAGATTAGCCGAGGCGCCGAGCTACGGACAGCCCATTACAGAATATGATACGAAATCAGCCGGGGCTGAGGCTTACAGGCTGCTTGCAGAAGAAGTAATACATAGGGGAGACGAAGAATGGCTGTGAAAAAAACAGGTTTAGGGAAGGGCCTTGATTCCCTGATTCCAAGGCAAACGGTTGAAAAGAAAACGCCTGAGAAAGAAAAGACTTCAGCAATGAAAGATGCTGGAAAAAAAGAGGAGGTCAGACTCCGTATCTCAGAGGTTGAGCCAAACAGAGAACAGCCGCGTAAGAAGTTTGATGAAGATACGCTCCTTGAGCTGGCAGATTCGATCAGACAATTCGGCGTCCTGCAGCCGTTGCTCGTACAAAAGAGAGAAGGTTATTATGAGATTATAGCGGGAGAGCGCAGATGGCGTGCCGCAAAAATGGCCGGATTAAAGGAAATCCCTGTTATTATTAAGGATTTTACAGATCAGCAGATCGTTGAAATATCTTTGATCGAGAATATTCAGAGAGAGGATCTGAATCCGATTGAGGAAGCGATCGCATACAAACGTCTGCTGACGGAATTCCATCTGAAGCAGGACGAGGTAGCGGACCGTGTTTCCAAAAGCCGTACGGCTGTAACAAATTCTGTACGGCTGCTGAAGTTGGATCAGAGGGTACAGCAGATGGTGATTGACGATATGATTTCAACAGGCCATGCACGTGCCCTGCTCGGGATAGAAGATGGGGAACTGCAGTATCGCCTGGCACAGAGGATCTTTGACGAAAAACTCAGCGTGCGAGATGTGGAGCGCCTGATGAAATCTATGTCAGCGGAAAAGAAAAAAGAGAAAACTCCTGTGGAAAACCAGTTTATCTATCAGGATCTTGAAGAAAAAATGAAAGCACTTCTCGGAACAAAGGTAACAATCAATCATAAAGCAAATAATCAGGGGAAAATTGTGATTGATTATTATTCAAATGAGGAACTGGAGCGGCTGATATATCTGTTCCGCTCACTTCCATCGGCTGAACAGTAAACTGATAAGGGGAAAATCAGATGGAGAGTAATATTTTGAATTCACTCGGCATTGATCCGGGAATTATTGTCATCGCCATGATGGGCATTATGATTTTTGTATTACTTTATATGGTACGTGTATCAATGAAGATGACGCGCTTTCTGAAAAAATATAAGATTTTCATGCGCGGCAGGGATGCAGTATCACTGGAAAAAGCGTTTGCCCAGAAATTTATTGAAGTGGACAAAGTGATGGAGCTGTCCAAAATACATTCTGATGAAATCAGGCGGATCAAGGGAATCCAGAGCCGCACGGCGAACAAGATCGGCATCGTCAAGTATGATGCTTTCCCGGATGTCGGAGGCCGCCTGAGCTTCGCGCTGGCGATGCTTGATGAGAGCGATTCCGGATTTGTATTGAATGCAATACATGGCAGGGAGGGCTGCTACACGTACGTAAAGGAGATTGTGAAGGGAGAATCCTACATCGTATTGGGTCAGGAAGAAAAGGAAGCGCTGCGGCAGGCAGTCAATTATTTTAACGATATGTCATAAATTGATTTACCCGTCAAAAGCTGATTCCCGGATTGTTCCGTGCTTCGCGCTCCCACAATCCGCCCGGTATTCGCATTCCCGTGGCGCTTGCGCACCACTTCATGCTCATATCGGGGCGGGTCATTAAGCCTGTCTCCACTGAAATGCAAGCATTCCGTGGAGACAGGCTTTTGACCCTGGAATCATAAATTAATCCTTTACGAAAAGCATGAAATAGTATATGATAGGGAAAGTTTGAAAAATCTGGAGGCATACTATGTTAGACATAAAATTTTTGAGAGAGAACCCGGAAATTGTGAAACAGAATATCAGAAATAAATTCCAGGACAGCAAGCTTCCGCTTGTAGATGAAGTGATTGCCCTTGATAAAGAGAACAGGGAGATTAAGCAGGAGGTCGAAACGCTGCGTGCAAACCGCAATAAGATTTCCAAACAGATTGGTGCTCTGATGGCACAGGGCAAAAAAGATGAGGCCGAGGAAATCAAGAAGCAGGTCACGGAGAGTTCAAAGCGCACTGCGGAGCTCGACGAGCGTGAAAAAGAGGTGGAGGCAAAAATCCGGGAGATCATGCTCGTAATCCCGAATATCATTGATCCATCCGTCCCGATCGGCAAGGACGATAGCGAAAATGTTGAGGTCAAACGCTATGGCGAGCCCGTTGTGCCGGACTTCGAGATCCCGTATCATACAGAGATCATGGAGCGTCTGAATGGCCTGGATATGGACGCGGCCGGAAGAGTCGCCGGCAACGGCTTCTATTATCTGATGGGGGATATCGCCAGGCTTCACTCTGCGGTTCTTTCCTATGCGCGTGATTTTATGATTAACCGTGGTTTTACCTACTGTATCCCGCCGTATATGATCCGCAGCAATGTAGTGACGGGTGTTATGAGCTTTGCCGAGATGGATGCGATGATGTATAAGATTGAGGGGGAAGATCTGTATCTGATCGGCACGAGCGAGCATTCTATGATCGGTAAGTTTATCGACACGATCCTGCCGGAGGAGAAGCTTCCGTACACATTGACGAGCTATTCTCCGTGTTTCCGTAAAGAAAAGGGTGCGCATGGTATTGAGGAGCGCGGCGTATACCGTATCCATCAGTTTGAAAAGCAGGAGATGATTGTGGTCTGCAAGCCAGAGGACAGTATGATGTGGTTTGACAGGCTGTGGCAGAATACCGTAGATTTCTTCCGCACGCTGGATATCCCGGTCCGCACGCTCGAATGCTGCTCCGGCGACCTGGCGGATCTGAAGGTGAAATCTGTCGACGTCGAAGCCTGGTCGCCGCGCCAGAAGAAGTATTTCGAGGTGGGCAGCTGCTCAAATCTCGGAGACGCACAGGCGAGAAGACTGAAAATCCGCGTAAATGGCAAAAATGGCAAGTATCTGGCACACACACTGAACAATACAGTAGTCGCCCCGCCGAGAATGCTGATCGCATTCCTCGAAAACAACCTCAATGCGGACGGTTCTGTGCGTATTCCTGAAGCACTCAGGCCATATATGGGCGGTATGGAGCAGATTATCGGCAAGTAAGAATCCTGCTCCGCAGGATTCTCCGCCTGCGGCGGGCCGATTCAGCGATATATAGAAAACCTTTAGTTGTTTCATTCCTGCACATGAAAATCTGCAGGAATGCCTGAAAAAAGAGTAACAGGCAGTCGGGCGCGAATTGAAACAAGGGGAGAACAGAATGCATACGTATTTAAGGGCAATTGGATTCAGTGAGATAGAGAAAGAGTCCGATAAAGAAAAGCTTCTCGACCGTGTATTTAAAGATTTTTCCCGCAGATATATCGCGAAGGAAAAGGACAGTGTTTTTGTGGAAATGGAGAAGGAATTTGCCCCGGATATGGGGATAAAGCTGTGCGGGATTCTTGACCGTGACGGGTTCCACAGACAGTACTATTTTCCTTATTATAAAGGGAGCAGTGTTACGACTACGGAAGAGGTGGCCGTAGAAAAAAGAATCAGCGGAGATGCTTACTCCGGAGTCTGCGATGATGGACGTGTGGGGGTATCTCTGATCTTTTATCTGCAAAATGCAGCCGACTACAGGCGGGAGGAATTTTTTCAGAGGCTGTTCCACCGCAGGATGGAGACGACATTCTCAGGCCTGTCCACGGACGGGAGGATCCTTTTCCCCGTGAAAAAAAATGTTACGGAGACAATCACGCAGCAGAATAGCCTCGCGCAGCGCAGCCAGCTCATGAGTGCAGCCAGGAGCGGCGATCCCGAAGCAATAGAAGACCTGACGATGGAGGATATGGATCTGTATGCAATGATATCCCGCCGTGTTTACAGTGAGGATCTGTATTCGATTGTCGATACTTTTTTCATGCCGTATGGGATTGAATGCGACCAGTATCAGATTATGGGAAATATTCTTCATTACGAAAAAGTCAGAAATTTATTGACAAAAGAATATATCTATCAGATAAATTTGGAATGTAATGATTTAAAATTTGATATTTGTATCAATGAATCTGACCTGACAGGCGATCCTGAAGTCGGCAGGAGATTCAAGGGGACGATATGGCTGCAGGGAAGCGTAAATTTTGAATAAAACGAGTCTTGTATTTTGTGAAAAGATGTAGTATACTCTTCAGGTGTGAAAAGTTCCTATAGCTCAGCAGGATAGAGCGTTCGCCTCCTAAGCGAAAGGCCGCGCG
>CAYLPF010000003.1:0-3276 GCA_964385485.1 uncultured Lachnospiraceae bacterium
TAAAATTCACCAGTAAATCGTTATCAGATAAAAATTGTCATCCGTATGATAACGGTAATTCCAGGAGCTTACACCGTTTATCTCCATCAGATACTGCCCCGGCGCATCCAGCAGACTTCCCTGGAACAGCTCATACTGCGCCGTATCATACGCCTCCTGGCTGCCGAACTTCATAACAATACTTGACTCCCCGTTCCACACCGAGTTCATCAGGGCATTGTAAAGCGTATCATAATCAAAATATTCATAATAATACCCGTTCAGCTTATAATAATTATATGCATCAGAAGTACAGGGCGGCAGCTCAATGGAATCTCCCGGCACATGCGTCTTGAACAGGTCATATTCCGTACAGCAGAGGTAATTGTAATTCTTCATTGTTCCGGCATCGATATTGTCCATCTGATTCGCAAAGACCGGATCCCCCCAGGTCACGTCTACATAGTAGTACTCGTCATCAATGCGTACCATATTCCAGCCATGGTCACCCCCGTCTTTGATCTGCCCCGTAATATACGTGCAGAACAGCCCCATCCTGTTCAGGATATACTGGAATGCTTTGGAATATCCCGCACATACAGAAGAATAATACAGCAGGGCGCTCTGAATATTCTGGGAATCCGCGCTCCCGGCGCTGTATTCCACCGTGTCGATCAGGTATTCATAGACAAATTTGATCTTCTGATACGTTGTCGCCTCCGGCGAAATCTGGCTGATACACGCATCGGCTGCTGATTCCAGCTTCTCCCGCATGGAATCCCGGGCCTCTACAGGCACAGTAACCTCCAGATCATAGGAAATAATATCCCCTGTAAGCCCCGATTGCTGCACCCGGGCGCTGCTTCCGATCCAGAATATCTCCGGATGATCCGCCAGTACCGCATAATAAGCTCTCCAGAAATCATCCGCGCCGATCTTTGCCAGCACATTCCCGGAGTCCTCATTTCTCATAATGTGGACATACATTTCCCGATAAATCTCATGCAGCTCCTCCGGCAAATGATTATAATAGTATTCCTCCACATTCGTCACGATTCCGCTTTCCAATGCGGCATTATCCCAGCTCTCCACCCCCGCTCCGGAAAATTCATACTTCACGCGTTCCACAACACCGCATCCTGTCACGCCTGAAACGGTCAGTACGACGATCAAGGTGAACAGAGCAAGCGCTGTGATTCTTTTTTTATCAAAAAGCATTTTATCTGCGATCCTTTCTGGCCCCTGCCATGACTCCTGTCTATCCGTGTTGTAACTGCTTTCCGCCATTCTCTCTGTCCTTTGCTGCCGCATCCATTTTCTGTAATCTCCGACCGTTCCGGGCGCACTTACAATTCACGCCCTCCACGCCCATTCGCAAACTCCCGGAGTCACAATCTGCATCATCAGCGCTCCCACCTGTCGCAGAGATCATGGATCTCTCTTGTAAATTTATCAAGATCCCGGTTGGCCCCGCCTTCATTCTGGTGTATCACACCGATCAGCCGCTGGCCCGCCGCCAGCAGTCTCGCAAAGGTCTTTGTCACCTTCTCCCTGGCCGCAGATACGGAAGTTTCTTTCTTAATGCGAACCGGCGCCGGCGCCGCGATCCATCTGCCTGCCGACAGATCATACTCCGCCCCGGAATACGGCGCCTCCGCGTCCAGTCCCAACTCATCCACCAGCCGGTTCCTGAAGATCTCGCATACTTTATCCTCCCCATGTACGACAAACACCTTCGCAGGTTTCGTTTCAAAAGAAGAGATCCACCGAAGCAATCCCTGATTATCCGCGTGTCCACTGATACCCGGAAGCTTGCAGATCTCGGCCTTTACCTCGATCTCCTCACCAAACAGCTTCACCTTATCGGCTCCATCCAGCAGCGCACGGCCCAGAGTGCCCACTGCCTGATATCCCACAAACAATACCGTGGACTCTTCTCGCCACAAATTATGCTTCAGATGATGCTTGATGCGCCCGGCATCACACATGCCGCTGGCCGATAAGATCACCTTCGGCCTGATATCCTCATTGATCGCTTTGGAATCTTCGCTGGTAACAGAAGTCCTCAATCCGGCAAAACCGATGGGATTAATCCCCTTCTGCAAGAGCTCCATTGCCTCATCATCAAAATCACTCCACATATGCTCCCGGAAAATTCCCGTAGCTTCATTGGCCAGCGGACTGTCCACCCATACCTCAAACCCGTCGTGGCCCTTTACCATCTGATCCTGTTTGATCTGACGGATAAAGTAGAGCATCTCCTGCGTACGCCCCACTGCAAAAGAAGGAACCACCACATTCCCGCCGCGGTCAAATGTTCTCTGGATGACCGCAGCCAGCGACGCCGCATAATCTATCTGCCCTTCATGGCTTTTATCCTTGCCTTCATGGCTTCTGTCCCCATAGGTAGACTCCATGATCACGTAATCCGCATCCTTCGGATACTGAGGATCGCGGATCAACGGCTGATCCACATTCCCGATGTCCCCGGAAAATACGAGCTTCTTTTTAATCCCTTTTTCTCTGACCCACACTTCAATTGAAGAAGAACCCAGAAGATGCCCCGCATCAATAAAACGGATGCGGATTCCCTCTGCGATCATCACTTCCTTCTCATACTCGCAGCGCACAAAACAGGACAGAACGCCAACCGCATCATCCATATCATACAAAGGCTCTACCAACTCACGTCCCGCCCGTTTCCCCTTTCTGTTCTTCCACTCCGCTTCAAACATCTGAATATGGGCGCTGTCACGCAGCATGATCTCACACAGATCAGCCGTTGCCGCCGTAGAAAACACCTGCCCCTGAAATCCTTCCTTATAGAGAAGCGGCAGCTTGCCGGAGTGATCCATATGCGCATGCGTCAGCAGCACCATATCAATATCAGACGGTTTGACCGGCAGCGGCGCATTCTCAAACGTATCCGGCCCCTGTTCCATCCCATAATCCACTAAAATCCTTTTACCGCAGGCTTCCAGGAAAAAACAGCTGCCTGTGACTTCATGTGTCGCGCCTAAAAAAGTAAGCTTCATAAAAAACATCCCCTTGCAACAAATGGATTATTTGTAAGTTATCATAAATATTATTATCTTCTCTTCCTTTTTTCTGTAAATGCTGCTCCGGCGGCTATTCCACTTCCGCCGGAGCAGTAATACATCATTGTAGTATGTTTTGTAATATGTTGCTGTTAAAAATCCAGGACTGTGTTTTTTCTTTAAATCACTTTTTCTTTTGTAGTTTATTGCTTATCTTTTGTGTTTTCAGGTCTTCTTCTGTAAGAAGAGTGGAGTTACG
>CAYLPF010000003.1:3376-18890 GCA_964385485.1 uncultured Lachnospiraceae bacterium
TATTGCTTATCTTTTGTGTTTTCAGGTCTTCTTCTGTAAGAAGAGTGGAGTTACGGTACCCATACGCCGTCGGTAGCACTGACTAAAGATTCCGGTGTGCTATCTTTGATAGCTGTGTGGCTGCCTGTAACACGATAATAGTAACCGCGGGTTACAGAATACGTTTTGCTGTTGGATACATAATAGTTATTATAGGCTGTTTTAGGCCCTAATGTTGCTACATGTACCCACGTACTTCCCTCTAAGCGCTGCAACCGTAACGTTACCTTAATTTCATCCACTGTTTGATATGCAGATGTATTTCCGCTTACTGTAACCTTACCGGTTCCAGCAATCTTAAGATAGCCGGATCCACTACTAAGATAAGCGCCTCTAAGCCTGGAGTATACTGTACTTTCAACTTCTGATTCATCTGTCAACACAGAGCCGTCTACTACTGTTCCTGACAGTTCATCTGCAGCCGCTGCGTGAAGTGTTCCTAATATACAACAAATCAGAAATAATAATGGCAGCACTACCCGTCCGCTTTTTCTCATTTCCATCCCTCCTTTCATTGTTATTTACATAATACATTAACGTATAAACAAGAAAAATGTGACGCAGATTTACAAAAAAATGATATTTTTTGCTATTTCTTTTAATTCTGCTAACGGAATTATCCCATTCAGAATATATCGACAGTCATTATATTCTATTTCTGCAATATATGTTTCTATTTCAAGATCTAAATTAGTTTCTCTAATTTCTATTTTCAAATTCTGTTCATTCGTAACTGTATCTACCAACATCGCCTCATTGTCCAAAGAATAATAAGCATCCCCCTCTTCACCCACATTGATCATACTAAGACTGAATATTTTCCCCTGGTAGTCGTAAAATATTGTTGCTTCAAAAAAATCCTGCATTATTTCATAATTCAGATATTTCATTTCCTCAGGCATATACTCCAGGCTGATAGCGGATATTCCTAACTCCGCTTGAATCTCCTCCATCGCCTTCATTTCTTCTTTTGTCTTACTTCTCACATTCTCCTCTTCGCCCGTATAATTTGTCGACATCCGATATCCAAGATTATACATCATCCCATCCCAGGCCTTCTTCACCAGCCTCCGGTTCGCTTCTATCGTCATACTCCCGCTGAACACAAGCACCAGTATCGCCGCCGCAGTTCCACCGTACTTAAGGACTTTTCTTCTTTTCTTTTTTTTCGCAGCCTGCGCTTCATGCTCCTTTTCTGTCTGCTTTCCAATAGCTAACGCACGGCGGTCTTCCTCCGGCAGCATCGCGTACAGCTTTTCCAGATCCAGGGAATCTTCAAGCTTATGCTGCTGGTCATCCGATACATCTCCTTCTCCCAATCGCTCAGCCCTCTCCGCATCCTGACTCTCCGGTTCCTGCGCTGGTTCCTTGTCTTCTTCCTCCTCCCAAATCCCTTTCTCTTTCAATTGCCGGACTATTGACTGAAACATTGTGTCGGAGACATCCGCGCCGAGCAATACGGGATCCTGATTCAGCTCCGTTTCCAGGTCATCCGCCTCTTTTAGCAGGCTTTCAGTCAGAAAACGATCGATTTCCTCATCCGTCATTACGCTCTCGTCTATATCAAATATCACTATTTTTTTTTCAGATTTCAATTTTTCCTTTTCTTCCTTCATCCCAACAGGCAAGTCCCTTCTTGACTTTTTGATAATAGCAGGTAAACTGTAAATAACGAATTATTCTGAATCTGGAGGACGTTATGAAACGAATTGTACTTACCGGCGGCGGTACAGCCGGCCATGTCACCCCGAATATCGCTCTTTTACCGAAGCTTCGGGAACTGGGATACGATATTCAATACATTGGTTCTTACGATGGCATCGAAAAAAAGCTGATTGAGGAGCTTGGCGTTCCTTATCATGGAATTGCTTCAGGAAAACTGCGGCGTTATTTTGACATAAAAAATTTTTCTGACCCTTTCCGTGTCGCAAAGGGCTTTTTTCAGGCGAAAAAACTTCTGAAACAACTAAAGCCGGATATTATCTTTTCCAAAGGCGGCTTTGTCACGGTGCCTGTTGTACAGGCAGCCAAAACGCAGCACATCCCGGTTATTATTCATGAATCGGATATGACGCCGGGTCTTGCCAACCGGCTGGCTATCCCGGCGGCTTCAAAAGTATGCTGTAATTTTCCTGAAACGATCCCACATCTCCCGGAGGGGAAGGCCGTCGTAACGGGTTCTCCTATCCGTGAAGAGCTTCGCAGCGGCAATCGCTTATCCGCTCTGAAATTCTGCGGCTTTACCGCTGACAGGCCGGTGCTTCTTATTATCGGAGGAAGCCTTGGCTCCGTGGCTGTCAATAATGCCATCCGCGGAATTCTGCCGGAGCTTTTAAAATATTTTCAGGTTATCCATCTGTGCGGCAAAGGCAATCTTGATGAATCACTGGAGGGCACGGCCGGATACGTACAGTATGAATATATCAAGAAAGAGCTGGCGGATCTTTTCGCCCTGTCTGACATCGTTGTGTCACGGGCAGGCGCCAACGCCATCTGTGAGCTGCTGGAGCTTCGAAAGCCAAATCTCCTGATCCCGCTTTCTGCCGCGGCAAGCCGTGGAGATCAGATCCTCAATGCCGCCTCTTTTCAGAAGCAGGGCTTCAGCGTTGTTCTGCAGGAAGAAGAGCTGACTCCTGAACTGCTTTTATCCAGCATTCTTGATCTGTATGAAAACCGTCAGACATATATCGCTGCGATGGATAAGAGCAGCGCCAGCGACGCCGTCAACACTATTATCTCCCTGATCGAGGAAATTACCGGCACGCAGGCGTAAACAAAACCTGTATGGTACAGAACTAAAACATATCATCCCTCATTAAGCAAGTCCCCCTTCCCCTCCTGCTCCATAATATTCAGGAGGAAAAGAGGGACTTTTTTAACTGTTATGATTTCCGTTTCCTGTATTCATCTCCGAATTTCTTTTTGATATACAATCTGGCACGATACATCCTTGCCCGCAAAACCGCTTCCGGGACATTCAGTATCTTTGCCGCGTCCTCATAAGGCAGTCCATCCACACAGCACAGCATCATTACCTCGAACCACTGCTCATTTACCGCCTTAACCTCCCTTAAAACTCTGCCGGCAAATTCACGGTCATTCAGCCTTTCCTGATAAAGTTCCACGCTCTTCTCCATCAGGACATTGCCGTTCTCAGTAAGTGCGGTCTCTGAAAAAACCTCCCTCTCTGTCTGCATTTTTCTCAGATAATCGATTACTGCGTTCTGTGTGCATCTGATCAACCATGGCTTAACAAGCTCCGGCGAAACACGATCCATATTTGTGTAAAATGCGATAAATACCTTCTGACAGATTTCCTGTGCTGTCTGATAATCTCCTGTTTTGGCCAACACAATTTTGACTATAAGACTCTTGTATTCCAAAAAGCACTCTTCAAATCTTTTGTTCTTCATTTTTCTACCCTTTTTCTCTTTTGAATTTTTGTTCTCTAAAAAAGTCCCAGAATCTCAGCCTTATCTTCTTCCGTCAATTTTCCTGGTTTCCATGTTACGTTTACTGTGTCATTTTTATAGCGCGGGATTATATGTATATGGAAATGAAATACTGTCTGTCCCGCAGCTTCTCCATTGTTCTGCACCAGGTTCACTCCGTCTGCATGCAGACCTTCCTGCAGTGTAGCTGCTATCTTCTTCGCCAGTACGATCGCCTTTGAAGCTGTCTCGTCCGGAAGCTCAAACAGATTTGCCGCATGTTTTTTGGGCAGAATCAGGGCATGCCCCTTTGATGCTGGACCAAGATCCAGAATCACACGAAAATTCTCATCTTCATACAAAGTGGCAGATGGGATTTCGCCGTTTGCTATTTTGCAAAAAATACAATTATCACTCAATGTTTTTCTCTTCCCTCCTTATAGTCTTGGAATAGCAACATACTACATTAATATTACATTAATACTATAAAAAGTATGTCGGAAATTGTCAATCAATTATTGTTGATATTTTTTTAATAAAATGCTACACTTTGTACCGTTCCAAAAAATCAACCCCTACATACTGTATAGAAAAGAGTGTATTTGTATCATGGAAACATCTATTGCATCTTCTGCGAAAAACTACGCGGCAAATTATCGGCCTGAAAGCGACTCCGGCAGCTTTATTTCTGCTTTTTCCCATGAGATCAAAAATCAGCTCACGCTGATAAACAGCTCTCTCCAGCTTGTTGCCAGGGAATGTCCGGCTGTATCCGGTCTGCCCTTCTGGCCCCAGATCCGCCAGGATATTGAGGAAACCATCTGCCTTCTGAAGGATGCTTCTTCCTTTGCAAAAAGCAGTCAGATCGAGCTGAAACCATTTTCTGTTTTAAATTTTCTCCGGGGAATTTCGGATTCTCTTTCTCCTCTGATGAAAGAAAGAGCAATCTGCTTTCAGACCATTTTTGATGAAACTCTTACGTCTGAAACGCTTTCCGGCGACGCATTAAAGCTGAAAGAAGCCGTCACGAATTTGCTTCTCAATGCTGCAGACGCCGTATCAGAAAATCAATCATCCTGCAGAAGCATCACTTTATCTGCCAAAATAAAAGATACAAATCTTTGTATCCATGTAAGGGATAACGGTTCCGGGATCCTGCCGGAATATCTGGATACCCTGTTTGATCCCTTTGTCACACACAAGCCACACGGAACAGGGCTTGGTCTGCCTATTACAAAAAGCATTATTGAACAGCATAACGGCTCCATCTCTGTCAGTACGTGTACTGATCTGCCGGATACATATACGGATTTTTCTCTGAAAATACCGGTATGCTGATCTCCTGCGCATAGTCCTCCCATGATATGTGGCCTGCTAAAACGTATTCAGAACCTGTTTTTCATGACGCTTCTTTCTGTACAGGATCAGCGCCAGAAGAAATCCTGCCGCCATGCCTCCAACATGGGCACAATTGTCAACGCCGCCGGTAGTGAATCCCTCCGCCACAGATAAACCTGCCATCAAGAGCAGCCGTTTCCCGGAATAATCCTCGAGCCGCCCTCTGTTCCGGATCACGATCCATATAAGTGCTCCGATCACTGCAAAAATCGCGCCTGATGCCCCTGCGGACACCGCGAAGTCCTCTGTCCTGAAATCAAACCATACGGATACGATATTTCCGGCAATTCCTCCCAAAAAATAAATGAGGATATAGCGAAGCTTTCCCGCTTCCTTTTCCAGCGCATCGCCCAGGAAAATAAGCACCAGCATATTATAAAAAAGGTGTTCTGCCCCGAAATGCAGAAACATGCACGTTACCAGCCTGTAGTACTCTTTTCCCTCGTAAATCAGCGGTGCAAAGCTGGCTCCGTGATCCATCATAAAATACACGTCTTCTGTATTGCCCAGACAGCTCAGAACAATAAAAACAACAATATTCACCGCTACAATAACAAGATTGACGGGCTGTCTTGAGCGGATAAAAGATCGGATTTCTTCCATGGTATTCCCTTCTTCCTGCCATCAACAGAGAGCATTCTTCGCTGTTGGAGGCTGACTTCACTCCAAAAAAAATTCTATTATTTTATCAGACTACCACAAACGTTCCTTTTTTTCAATTTTTATGTCGCTTTCTTCTTAAATGATAATACGAAAATTTAAATCACCTGAATACCAATCCTTGCATTTATTCCCATTATAATGTATCATTCAGAAGGAAATACGGCAGAAAGAAGCATAAATTTATGAATAATAATGCATATATCAGGTTAATTGAAGAAATCTCGCTGAACGCATGGCCCTCTCACAAAATGGAGCTGTACGACGGATGGCTGATACGTTTTTCCCACAATTATACTCATCGAACAAACAGTGTCACCCAGGTCGGCTCCTCATTGATCCCGGTAGAAGAAAAAATTGCCTACTGTGAAAAAATCTACGAAAACTACCATACGCCTTCTATTTTTAAAATAAGCCCGCTGCTGGATCCATCCTTCGATAAGCTGTTATCCGACCGCGGTTATGAGATACAGCATACAACAGATGTCATGACCATGGATTTTTCTGACTTTCACTGCTGGCCATCCGTGTCCGCAGAGTATGAATATTACGCCAGAAATTCCGGCCTTCCCTCCTTCGTCGTCTACCCGGGTGAGATCATCGTACAGCTTCAGGATCGGATCACAGATGAATGGATCACATCCCTTTTCCGCCTGAACGGAACCACCAACCCCACACTGCGCAGGATTGTTCCGTCCATGTTCAAGGCGATCCCAAAAGAGACTATTGTAGCAAGTATCGAGATAGACGGGCGCATGGTGGCATCAGGACTGGGCATCATGGATCGGGGGCATGTAGGACTGTATGCAATTTATGTGGATGCAAGCTGCCGTCATAAAAATTTTGCCCGGGCAATCTGCAGCACGGTACTGGATGAAGCCCGGAAAAAGAACGCGACAAAGGCATATCTCCAGGTAGTACAGGGGAATACGTACGCCAGGCATCTTTACAGTACTCTGGGTTTTCACGATTTATATACTTACTGGTTCCGCGTCAAAGATTCGAACTCCATCAGGAAATAAATCTTTTCTCATACGCTGGTCACCCGATACTGTATCTCGGCAAACGCAATGACATCATCTTTGCTTAGCTGACGTTCTTCCTGGGGATGCAATCGTTCTCCGTTGCAGAAAGTACCGTTTCGGCTGTTCAGATCCTTTACATAATAAACGTTGTTCCGGCAGAAAAACCGGGCATGTATTCTGCTGACAGTGGGAGAATCCAGAAGAACATCGGATTCTCCTTTTATTTTCCCCACGCAGACCATTTCTCCCGCAGCGGTAATATCCGGATACTGATGCAGAGAATCCGGCGGGATACAGACAAGATGCAGTTTCCTTTTTTCCGGCTCCGGAACCAGGCATTGTGTCTCCTCTATCTGCGTGTCCCTCTGCGGCGCCTCATACATTTCCTCCTGCAGCAATCGGTACATTTCATTGTCTTCCTCCTGCACCCATCGATTTTCCTCCTGCTTTTTTCTTTCTATGGTATTATGCCAATGCCTGTTGATCAGCATTTCCACTGAGATCAAAAGGAAAAAAATACCTCCCGTTTCTGTAAGATTCAGATAGCCGAAATAATAAACGATCTCCAATACTGCAATCAGGAACAGCCCGGATAAAAGAACTGCCGGATGAATGATAGAAAACAGTTTCCCCATATTTTTCCCGGAACGCTTCTTCCTTTCTTTATGGATGACCTCATAGGTATCCCTGCTTTCCTGATAGTGATCTCCCCGGGTATTCTGCCGGTAATCCCCTTTATCGCCCTGACGGCGATTTTCCTCATCTTCAGCCTGATATCCCGGAATCTCATTCGATTTTCCATATGCCTGCTGTCCGGCCCGGGTTTCCTGTGCATAAGCTCCTTTTTGCGCCTCACAGCCTTTTTCCTGGCCCTGGAGTCTTTTTTCTTCATCACGATTCTTATCCTGCACGTTATTCGGGTTCGCAATAGGCAGGAGATCCTTTAATGCCTTCTGCAAGCTGAAATTTTCTTCCAGTGCCCTCTGGTAAAAGCCATATCCAATCGTAACCGCCTGCTGATCCTCGTGATCCAGCCTTTTTAAAATGTATTCTGCCAGCATTGTTATCGGTGCATCGTTCTGCTTTCCGGGAATATAGCAAAGCTCAATACTCTGTCTGTCCGGTCCGAAGAAAATATATCTGACATCAAAAACGATCTGCGACGGATTCAGCAGATATTTCTGTAATTCTTCCAATGTATTGCGTATTCCTGACAACACAAAGACAATATCCTGATACCCCATCGCCCTTCTCTCAAAAGTACTTTCCAGAGACTGCATGGATGTAATCTCATAATAGAGCTGCAGCACTCCATCCTTCCTGGAACTGTGAAAGGGCAGTAATCCTGCTATTTTGTTCTGTTCCGCCATTCGGATCCGGTAACTGCTCTCCTCATCATCCTCTGCAATCTCCAAAATCAGATAATTATTCTGTAAATCTCTTTTATATTCCGCTTTCAATCGTCGCCTCCGATGAGTAATTCTCCAATCCCTCTGATCTTCCTTATCGCTTCTGCTGAATCAAAAACTCTGCTGCTCCATGTCTGATGGATTTCAAATACATTTCCAACCAGATATTTTGCCGCAAATCCAGGTACCGGATATTTCCCGTTCCATTCTGCGTTCACCTCCTTTTCCCCTATGGCTGCGCTGCTTCCGACATTCCGGCTTCCCAGAAACCTTTTTTCTTCCACTAATGATCTCACCTTTTCTGCAGCCTCCCGGCGATCTTCTGCTCTCGTATAATTACTTCCCGCCACAGCAGCCTCACACGCAGCGCTTTGAGCCACCGACCGGTCGTGCAGATAAAACATACAGATAATGAGTGCGGACAGCACAAAAAAAGCAACGGAAAAAATGATAGCAGCCTCCACCGTATAACTCCCCTTCAAATAACGATGTCCTGAGTAATGTCTTCTGAAATAATACCTTCTCATATATTGGCTTCGCATAATTCAGCCTCCTCCCACCATCATCATTCCCAAAAACAGGAACGGTACAAATGGCATATCATATTTTCTGCCCTTCCTGAAAAAGACAAGCAGCACAAGTCCAATAACTCCCGCAAAGGAAAGAGCAGTAAGCAGAAGCTGCAGGCAATCCGGCGCGCCGAGGGAAATACCGCTGACAGTGATCAGTGCGCTGTCGCCATAGCCCAGGGCCTGCCTGCTGATCCAGGAAACTAAAATGCAGAATAGCCCGGGAAGCAGCCCGATAATCAGGTCTTTCGCCAGTTCCGCCGCCGCATTCAATACCAGGTCAACATCGATCCCCATTAAGCCCGTACTCATCGCTGCTCTCCCAAGGATACGGCCTCCCGCAGCCAGTATCCCGTATAAAACAAGACTCCATCCGTATATTTTCCGGTATTTAATATCCGTATAGGCGCACACGGCAAATACAGATAAAGTGAGCAATTTTTGATACATAATTAAAACCCCCGCCTGTTCTCTCTGTAATTCATTTCTCACTGTTGCCCCTTTCCGCATTTTGAACAGCATCTCATATTGCCGAGTTCCTCCCGGGATACCTGCTTTACTGTCCGCTTCAGTCCGCTGCACTCCAGAGAATTATGATATTTATCGCCCTCCTTCGTTATATATACCCTGCCGTTTTCCGACAGACCGCCGCATTTTTCACAGCTATGATAAATTCCTCCATTGTTATTTCGCAGCATTCCAAGTGCGCTGGCATCCACCTCCTGAATAGACAGCTTCAAATGCGTACAGTCCGGATCTTCATGGTATACCGTTCCCGTCTCCGTCACGTATACATAATCTCCGTCTGTTCCATCCTCTTCTCCGCTTTCTGCTGTCCCTGACGGGGGCGTCCTTCCTGTCCATGCCCTCACTCTGGCCCTCTGAATGAAAAAATTGCCCGGAAGCTTCACAATGGAGATCGGTGAACGGAGCTGATACGTCAGCACAAGATCAATTGTCTCATCTTCCTTTAAAAAAGAAGACAAAAGCATGTTTGTGTTTTTGACGGCGGAAGTATCTCCCGCCTGTGAGATTACCTTACTATGTGCATATGCGGCAGAAAGCGCCCCCGCCGCAATCTCCGGTACACCCTCTGTATCTCCCCCGTATTTTGAGATATACGCTGAGGTAGCTATGAGCTTTCCCGTCTCTGACAGGGAAGAGCCAAACTTTACCGCCGCCTCCATCGCGTTCCCAAACTGCATTACCGCAATCATTACAAACAAGAATAATGGAAGTACCAATGCCGCTTCTACCGTCAGAGTCCCGGAAAACGGGACAAAAAAGAATGTACCTGCACCCCGTGTTCCTGTATTTATATTAAGGGGAGAGAGTTTTTCCTTTCTTAGATTATTTAGTATCAGATGTGAGATTTCCTTGATTTGTGAACACTTCCGAACAGGCCTC
Organism: uncultured Lachnospiraceae bacterium; assembly: GCA_964385485.1. GTDB lineage: Bacteria > Bacillota > Clostridia > Lachnospirales > Lachnospiraceae > Choladousia. The sequence continues at coordinate 13,315 of CAYLPF010000003.1, forward strand.
ATAGCCTGCCTTACAAAACACAGGTACATTCTTTTTCACCCCGCTTTCCTTCCAGACAGATCTTTTCCGCACGAATCTCTCGTACACATATTTTCATTTACAACAGATTTTCAGATATTTATACCTTGATGCGGCCGTGTGCATCCATTATAGTAAACGACATTATTTATGTTGTTTACTATAACAAAATGCTTTCAGTAGGAAATACTGCCGCTCTGCTCAATTCGTGTATCTGCGGCGGAAACTCCCATGACAGCCCCCGGCAGGCCCAAAAATACCGGCCTGCAATTCCATACTGTATTTGTTTCCAAAGCCACAATACAGTTTTCTGCTTTAAATTCCGATGATTTTTCCCCGGATCGAAGCTCTGCCTGAATCATATCCAGCGCCCGCATCCTCTGCGATGTGACAGAGCCCATATTCAGAAGTACTCTTAAATACTCCTGGTATGTCAGCCCTTTTCCTTTATCCTTTGCCCCTTCATCCAATATCTCTGTGATACGTCCCAGATTCTCAAGTGTCAAAGACCAGGTTGCCGCGTCCTTTAAGATCGGGATCCTGCCGCCATCCAGCAAAATACGTACGTCTATCACGCTCTCCCCGTAAGCCCACGCCAGTAAAAGCGCGTGCTTTGTCGCCGCTGTAAGAGCAGGAATTCCAAGAAATCCCGTAAGCGTCACCGCCAGGCCCTCCGCCTGAGCGTTTATATCCTGGTTTTTCAGACAATAAAGGTAATTCATGCCTTCCCGTATCAAAAGGAGGCGGTTCACGGCATACTTCAGGTTTTTCTTATCCGTGGCCTTTCCACCAAGTATGTATTCGAGCTGATAATCCAATGCTTCCCCGGATGTTCCATCTATATAATTGGGGAAATGCATCATCAGATATTCCCGGAATAATACGTCCGATACCAGTCCGCTGTGTTTCTTTTCAACCTCCAGATTGCCTTTCCGGTTATTGTTTCGGGAAGGAAAATTTCTGGTATTTATCGTCTTGTCCGATATATCCCTGTCCCACGTCACGATCGACAGAATGCTCTTCTTCCGCAGCTTTGCAATCTCTTTCAGAGGATTATTTTTCGGCTCTTCCGGTACAATGAGCTCTGTCCCGTTCTCCATTGCAGCCTCTGCTTCCGACTCCATCGTTTCTATTTTCTTCTGCTTTTCATCCTCCAGTACTGCGATCTCATCATCACTGTTTTTCTGGCTGTCCTCATACTTCTGCTGCCATGCTTCTATCTGCTCCGTATCCTTTGTATATTCCAGCAGCTTGTCTACAGCGATGACCGCCGCGTTTGCTTTCATATAGGAGACCGCCTGTTGATAAAAGGGTTCTCCCTTATTATCCGTCAGCAGCGCATATCCGGATATCTCACTGTCAGCCAGCTCCAGATTCCAGGGGTCAAAGCACCACAGCGAAAAGATCTCCTTCTTCGGATCCGCATTATAAGAAACATATTCCTTCAGCCGGTCATTTACCTTCGCAATCTGAAAGGTACCTTCTCCATACGAGCCGTCAAGAGAAAAAATATCATATTTTTCCAGCAGCTCATTCTCAAACTCACCAAACAGAGAAAAGTTTCCCATGCCTGTTATATTTGCTGTCTGCGCTCTTGCCCCCTGAACTCTGGCGGACTCTACTGTTGCACAGATCAGGGAAAGGAACAATACGCATGTAAGACTTAAAAACACTGTAATCGAACCTTTTAATCCTTTTCTGCCCATACCGTCTCCTTATACGCTGTTGCTCTGACTTACTATCTTGCTGAAAATGCTGTTGACCAGACTGGTCAATTGTTTTTTGAATATCAGTACAAGACTGATCAATACGACGAGAATAAGAATAATCTCAACTACGCCCACGCCATCTTCTTCCTCCAGGAACGACTTTAAGTGATACATCTTTTGCCTCCTTTCCAAAACTGCAAAAACAACTGACTAAAAAGACAGAAACGCCGGCACCATGAGAATGACCAGAACGATTCCAAGCATCAGCACCATCGGCAGCAAAAGCTTTGTCCCGGCCTGCTCACCGATCTTACGCGCATGGTTCTTACGGTCACTCAGGGAAGACTCCGCCTCCTGCTCCAGGAGGCACGTCAGGCCTTTGGAACCTTTTTTCAGGTTCTGTGACAGAACGGAGCCAAGACGGATATATTCGGGAAGCTGGCAGCGCTTTCCAAACCGCTCATACGCCTGGGATTCAGAGATTCCGCTTTGCATCTCATAGCAGGTGCACATCACTTCCTCGTATACATAACGCACACGTTCTGTGCGCTGCTTCTGATATTCTTCCGATATCCTCGTGAATGCTCCCTTGATGCCAAGACCTGCTCCCAGAAGCATCGTTATCTTCCACATCAGATCAGGGTAATCCAGCATCAGCTGATTTTTTCTGAGCTCTGCTCTTTTGTGTACCATGCTGTCCATTTCCAGATAAACACATACTGCCGCAAGCAGTGTCAGTGCAAGAAGCGCCGGAAAAGGATTCTCGGATCCTTTGCTCCATGTGACAGTTTTTCCGTTCACCTCTCCCGGCAGTTTCATTGTCTCTTCATGGCTGCCGTCCGCATCAGAGCGCTCAGCTTCCTTTTGAAGCGACTGGTAAAGCTGCTCCTGCTCTGATAAAACCGGCGGGAAGACTTTTGCATAAGACTCATACGTTTCTTCCCTGCCGCTGCAGTTAAGGATTGCCTGTATGCTCACCAGCGTCCCCTCTTCCTCCCCGGCCTGCACGATCTTCCCGTCCTCACCGATGATTCCGTAGGGGATCGTCACCCAGCTTACCCTGACGGCGCCGTTTTCCATGGTTACCGGAAAATTCAGGTCGCTTCGCACCTCGTCAAGAGAAGCATTTTCTCCGGGAAGTACTGTTTCCAGCTCCTGCACTGCTTTGTCCAGCAATTGCTGCTTCTCCTGATCGGTGTATTTCCTTTCCTGCACCGTAATCTCCAGCTGCCGTGCTTCTTCACCCTCTACCTGTGCGCTCAATGCTTCTTTTCTGTCTCCTTCCCCATAATCAGGACGCACCAGGGACTCCATCTCTGTTTCTCCCGGCCCCGCAAGATATACAAGCAGTCCGATGACAGAAAGCAATATCCCGCAGATCAGAACCGCTGCCAGAACAGAGCATTTCTTAACATAATATTTTCTGATAGCTGATTTGCCCTCTGTTGACAAAGAAACCAGTTCCTGGTAAATTCCCGATTTTCCCCTTCCCGGCTGATCAAGCCTCAGCACGTCAACCAGGAACTCTCCCATTTTTTTAAATATCCTCTCTATCACGTTTTTCACACCTTAATGTATATCGTTCGCTGCATATATCATCCGCCTTCCCATGTCATACCTCTATCTGCACGATTTTTCTTCCCCAGAAATACGCCAGGACATATACCAGAAAACACGCGCTCATGACCACCGTACCTGCAAGGTTCCCATACATGACATCCAGAAATTCCGGAGAAGTCAGCTTTACATACGCCAATATCAGCAAGGGGATCAGGCTCATAATGTTCTGCTCCATGATCTTTCCGGCCAGGCACGTCTCTATTTCCTGTAAGGTTTCCTGCTTCTGCCGTATGCAGGAAACCGTGTTGCGGATGACTGCGACCAAATCCCCTCCTGAACGTTTTGCCGTCACAAAGACTTCCGCAAAGCTCTGTATATCATCAATCGCACAACGTTGTGCAAAATCCATAAAAAGCTCTTCTATGCTCCTGTTCACCGTTAACTGCGACTCCATTATGCGAAATTCCCGTACAATAAAAGAATCCTTTTCGTACACTTTCGCAAGCTCCTTCTGCGCTTCCCTCAGAGAATTTTCTATGGAGTAACCGGCCTGGAGAGAGGCTGTTATCATCTGCATCCCGTCTATAAACTGGCGTTTCATTTCCCGTTTACGCTTTTTTTGCAGCATCTTTTTCATTTCCCGCAAAAAGAAAGCGATGCCCGGCAGCAAAATGACAAAAGAAACCCAGGAATAGAAGAAAAGATAACTGATACACACATCCAGCCCCAGATAAAAAAACGTGTATTTTACCCATTCCTTACGGGAAAAACAGTATGCCGCATAATCCATACGCGGTTCCTGCCTTATCTTTACAGTGCCATTCAGATCTGATATCCTGCCCTCTGAAGCTTTTGCCGCCCTGACAATTCCCGGCGTTTCACGAGCCTGCCTGTGATGCTGCCGCATTCGTCCTCCCCTTCCTCCTCATATTCATACAATAGCTGTGTCCGGATTTCTCCCGTCTGGCTGTCATATCCCAGAATCTCCAGGATCTGCAGTACCTTTCTGCTTTTATCCCGCAGCCTTCCCAGATGGACAATAATATCAATCCCAGAAGCAATCTGCCTTCGTACCGCCGGAAGAGGGATCTCCATTCCCATCAGCACCATCGTCTCAAGCCTGGCCAACATATCCTCCGGGCTGTTGGCGTGGCCTGTGGATATGGAGCCGTCGTGTCCGGTATTCAGAGCCTGCAAAAGATCAATTGCCTCGCTTCCTCTGACTTCTCCGATCAAAATACGGTCCGGCCTCATCCGAAGACTCGACTTGATCAGATCCCGTATCGTGATCTCCTTTTCTCCCTCCGTATTGGCGTTTCTCGCTTCAAGGCGTACCAGATTCTTTACGCCCTGGATCTGGAGCTCGGCATTGTCCTCAATCGTTATGATCCGCTCATCCTTGGGAATAAAATTAGAAAGAGCATTCATGAACGTTGTTTTGCCGGAGCCTGTCCCTCCTGATATGAATATGTTGTACCCTGCACAGACCAGCTTTTCCAGAAACTCAACAGCTTCCCGGGATACCGTATCCCAGCGCACGAGCTGCTCCATCTGGATAGGACGGTCCGGAAAGCGCCGTATCGTGATGATCGGGCCGTTCAGCGCCACCGGCGGCATTACGATATTGACACGGGCGCCGTTTTCGAGACGCGCATCCACGATTGGCACGGACTCATTTACGATCCGGTTGCATTTCCCCACGATCTGCTGTGCAATGTCCTCCAGACGTTCTCTGGAAAAGAAACATTTCTCCCATAGCTTCAGTCTGCCGTCTCTTTCAATAAATATCCCATCCGTCCCGTTGACCATGATCTCTGTCACCGAGTCGTCATCGATCAGCTCCTGCAGAATATCCAGCCTGCGGACGGAATTAAACAATTCCTTCCTCAGAACATTCCGGTCGGAAAGACGGATATAAAACTCAAATCCCGTCTGTAAGATCAGCTCATCTATCGTACGGTATATCTCCTCGTCCCGAACCTCCCGGTAATTCTCCAGATTTTCCATAAGCTTTTCCCGCAGAGCAGCGAACTGTTTTTCATTCATTTTATACCCCCTTCTACACATCCGTTTCCGCCGCTCCTATTTATGATTTCTCTTGCGGCAAATCTCCGCATATAACTTCCCCTCGCAATCATTTACGCCTCCTCTCGCGGCAGTTCTCCGCACATGGCTCCCCTTCGCAATCATTTACGCCTCCTCTCGCGGCAGTTCTCCGCACATGGCTTCCCATCGCAATCATTTACGCCTCCTCCCACAGCAGCCTCCGCACGTAGTTTCCCATCTCGC
>CAYLPF010000003.1:18990-26514 GCA_964385485.1 uncultured Lachnospiraceae bacterium
TCCTCCCACAGCAGCCTCCGCACGTAGTTTCCCATCTCGCCCCAGACGAGCTGCTGCGTCAGGTTTCCTTCCCGCTGCAGCGACTGTACCGGAAGCTTCAGCTTCTGTGTCTTGTCAAATATCTCCTGCATATCCAGCATCTGAGCCAGCTTTTCATACTGGGCGATCTTTGCCTGCGAGATCATATCCTCCTGTACCGGCATGTAGATCCGGTCACAGCTCTTCAATATCTGGAACAATTCATCCACCTGTTCACTCAGGTCGAGTATGATCACATCATAATCACAGTAATCCATGATCTCATGAAGGAATTCCATCCATTCGCTGCCGGAAACGTCCCTGATATCAGCCGGTGAAATCGCCGGAGGCACATACTGGAGCTCATGAAAGGTCTGGATCACAGAATTGAGCCGGAAGATAAAACCGCTTTCCTTTTGCCTTGAAAAATAGATCAGATCGGAAATATCCGCCTTGTATTTCGTCTGGAAAAGCTCTTCGAAGCCTGCAAATTCCTCAAAATTCAGGTATAACACCTGCTTGGTCTCCGCCAGCACCTCTCCTAATGTCAGCGCAAAGGAAGTTTTTCTGCTCCTTCCAACCGGAGAATAAACGCCATAGAGCTTCGTCGTATGCGCTATATTCCCAAGGATATGGGGCTGAGGATGTACCTCCGCGTAATATTCCATCACCTCAGATAATATCTGGTCTGAGGACTGGTACTTGTAAACAAAGGGATACTCCTCCAGATCCTGCAGTACCTCCCCCTCCGACAAAATGATCGTACGGTTCACATGCAGATCCCTTATCTCGTTGCACATAGCCCTGGTAGAGATCAGAAGGATCTCTATCTCATTGTCTTTGGCAAATGCCTGCAGGCTTTCCACATTTGTAAATGCCTGTACCTCAAAGGGCGTTGTCCTTTTTTCGTTCAGATAGTCCATGAGATTGCACGCGTAGGACGCCTCCAGGTCACAGACTGCAAATATACTTTTTTTCAAATAATCCCTCCTATATAACAAAGTATCCCCAGCAGCACCGGTACGGAAAAGCAGAATCTCGCATCCGTCCCTGCCCCCGCCAGATATGGCCGCCATTTCTTCGTGGCAGAATACCGGTTAACATAATCAGATAGATAAATCAGCCGCCGGCTGAGATTGTGACGGCGCAGCATCAGGATCAGTGAAATCAGGCCGCCGAACAGAATCGACGCTGTGATGCAGGTGAAACACTCAGACGGGCCGAGAAATCCCCCCAGGGCGCACATGAGCTTAATATCCCCGGCTCCCAGCATACGAAAATAGTAAAGTCCTCCGAACAATACCACCGGAAGCATGATACCCCCAAGGAAAAGAAACAGCCCCATTATCCCTTTATCAAACAACTGGTATGACAGCCCACACAGGATCCCGATGGCTGCGATTGCATTCGGGATACATCCCTTCTGTAAATCCAGCAGCACGGCTGCTCCCGCTATACACAGCAACGATAATATCTGAATCTCTTTCAAATAACAGCATTCCTCCTGTCATAAGCGCATTGATGTGATCCGCAGACGTATTCTATATGACCCATCTTCGCTTTTATTTCTCTTCTTACCTCTGCGTTTGTCTTCTCTTCTGTAGTTTTTACTAATCTTTTGTAAGTTTCTGGAATCTGCGCCGAATCGGCCTGAATTCTGGAAAATAATAAAATATAGAATGTTTCTGAAATGAAACAAATCAAATGGCGCCTGTCCGCCGGAAGCTTTTTCCTTCTGACAAGATACATTATACCATGTTTTTGTGATTTGTAAAGTAGTTTTTGTGATTTTTTATAAAGTTTTTGAAGGAACTTTTTGCGCTTCTATTATAAATAGCCCCGTTAAAGACAGTTGCCACCGCTGGGTTCCTATGATAAAATAAAACAAAATACCACAAGGGGGAAGCGAGTTATGAAGAAAACAAGTAGAAAGGCATTATTTCTTACTGTTCTGATGGCACTTATCCTGTCATTTCCACTGACAGCCAGCGCTGCCGTTAAGATCAGCAAAAAATCTGTTACTTTGACAAAAACCCAGAAAACTACCCTGAAGATCAGCGGCACAAAGAAGAAGGTTAAATGGTCCAGCAGCAAAAAATCTGTCGCCTCCGTGTCCAGCAAGGGTGTTGTAACTGCAAAAAAGAAAGGCACCGCAACTATTACGGCGAAAGTCGGAAGCAAAAAATATACGTGCAAAGTTACCGTCAGGAATCCTCTGACTGCAAAACAGGCTGAAAAAGCTGTGAAGAATTACCTTCTCAAACAGAATTTCCGTTTTTGGCTCTATTCCGCCCAAAAGCAGGGGAAAAACTATATCGTCTGGGCCAGTTATACACAAACCGGCGTAAAATCTAAGTTTATCGTAAATTCCATTACGGGAAAGACATATTCGTATTCACCATATTGGGGAATCGATATACCATATGGTACCCCCGTAAAAGAGTACGAGTTCAATGCGTACAAGTACTTATAAAAAGTCAGACTTCGGCAATTTTAACCCGGGTCTAAGCAAACGGCAAAAGGGCAAAACCTGAAAAATGGTTTTGCCCTTTGCAGCTGATGACATATCTTATACCGGTTTTACGGTTTTACGGCTTTACACATAAATGAAAACGGTCCTGCTTTTTATCTTTCCTTCTCCATATACTTCATATAATTCGTCACCATCATCGCGATCTTGAACGTCAGCGCATCGTCAAACACCCTGATATCCAGCCCTGTACTCTTCTGAAGCTTCTCCAGACGGTACACCAGCGTATTCCGGTGAATATAAAGCTGCCTTGCCGTCTCTGAAACATTCAGGCTGTTCTCAAAGAATTTATTGATGGTTGTCAGCGTCTCCTCATCAAAACTGTCCGGCGTCGCCTCCGCGGTAAAGACTTCCTTCATGAACATCTGGCAGAGCGGAACCGGAAGCTGATAGATCAGGCGTCCGATACCCAGCGTGTTGTACGCAACGATGGAACGCTCCATATAAAAGATCTTACCGACATCAAGCGCCATCTTGGCTTCTTTATAAGAACGCGAAACCTGAGTGATCTCATTCACGATCGTTCCATAAGCGATCTTAACGCTGGACATTGCCTCCGTATTCAGCATATCCCGAAGCATCCTGGCCGTCTGCTCTACGAACTCATACTCCTCCTGCTCCCGAAGCTCTTGGACAATGATGATACTCTTTTCGTCCACTGCGGTAATAAAATCTCTCGTCCTGTTGCCGAACAGCCCTTTTACGATCTCCATCGCCGTATTGTCTTTTTCGTATTTCGTCTCGATCACATAGACGATCCTGCGGGCCTCCGCCTCAATATGCAGTTTCCTCGCACGGTTGTAAACATCAATAGAAAGCATATTGTCAAGAAGAAGGTTCTGAATGTAATTATTCTTATCGAAACGTTCCCTGTATGCAACGATCAGATTCTGAATCTGGCTGACCGCCACACGCCCCAGCATATAAGCATCCTCCGATGCTCCCCGGGATATCAGAATAAATTCAAGCTTCTTATCATCAAAAACCTTGAAAAAATGGGAATTCTGCACCACCTGGCTGTCCGCCGGCGAGGTGGCAAACTGAAGGATTGCCCTGGTATCCATACCTTCTGTCGGGATCGTGGACGCTACCTCATTCCCGTCGGTATCCGTCAGAATAAAATCAACTCTTGTAATCGTGTGCAGCTCATCTAAGGTATTCTGCAAAATCTGGCTGGAAATCATGTTTTCACATCCTCTTCTAATCTTTCACTTTGCTCTCCGTAAACGAATAGGCCGCTTTATCAATAAGATCTTATGTAAAATGGCAGAATTTCCAGGACTATTCTGCTTTATGCAGGTCAGGGTATGCTTACGGAATCTTCATCAGTATAAATCTTCCCTAATCATACCCTATTTTTCCAAAAAACACAATTAAAATTTGAATACAGCCACCCCATACGCCGGAAGGTCATACGCAAAGGAAAATTCTCTTCCGTCGCACTCCTGCTTCTCCGCCTTGTAGATCACCGGCTGCTCTTTTCCGCTGCCGCCAAATTCCAGCGCATCACTGTTCAAAACAAGTCTGTACTGCTTTTTCTTCGGCACTCCGACACGGTAATCCGGTCTCGGCACCGGAGTGAAATTGACCACAAAGAGCAGATTGCTCCTGCCATCCTCAGAGTGGCGCACAAAGCTGAAAATACTGCGGAAGCAGTCATCCGCGTTGATCCACTCAAATCCCTCCGGACGGCAGTCTGCCTGATACATCGCTGGGGTCTTCACGTACAACCGCAAAAGTGCCCGCACGTAGTTCTGCATCTGCTGGTGTCTTTCCTCTCCAAGCAGATACCAGTCAAGCTCCCGTTCCTCACTCCACTCCTGGAACTGGGCAAAATCCTGCCCCATGAACAGAAGCTTCTTCCCCGGATGGCCGAACATGAAGGAATAACCTGCTTTCAGGTTCGCGAATTTATCATCATACAAGCCCGGCATCTTATTGATCATAGAGCATTTCAGATGCACGACCTCATCATGGGACAGCACCAGAACATACCGCTCGGAATATGCATACGTCATAGCAAACGTCATCTTGTTGTGATTGTACTGACGGAAATACGGATCCAGCTTCATATAATCCAGGAAATCATGCATCCAGCCCATGTTCCATTTCATTGTAAAACCAAGGCCATCGTCTTCTGGCTTGCCTGTCACCTTCGGCCATGCGGTGGATTCCTCCGCGATCATCATAAGTCCCGGATACCTTCCCACCATCAGGCTGTTCAGATGCTTGAAAAATTCAATTGCCTCCAGGTTTTTATTACCGCCGTACTTATTCGGTACCCATTGTCCATCGCTCTTACCGTAATCAAGATAGAGCATAGAGGCCACTGCGTCAACCCTCAGGCCGTCTACGTGAAACTGCTCAACCCAGTAGATCGCATTGCCGATCAGGAAATTCTTTACTTCATTCTTGCTGTAATCAAAGACCTTTGTCCCCCAGTCCGGATGTTCCCCTTTTCGTGGGTCAGCATACTCATACAGGCACGTGCCGTCAAAATCAGCAAGGCCCTGCTCATCCCGCGGGAAGTGCGCCGGCACCCAGTCAAGAATGACACCGATCTTATGTCTGTGCAGATAGTTTACAAAATAGGCAAAATCCTCCGGCGTTCCGTAGCGGGAAGTCGGCGCATAGTAGCCTGTTACCTGATATCCCCAGGAACCGTCAAAGGGATGCTCTGCAATACCGATGAGCTCTACATGGGTATATCCCATGTCCTTTACATACTCAGTAAGGGACTGCGCCAGCTCGCGGTAATTGTAATATCCCGCCTCATTTTCCCCATGCGGATGCTTTTTCCAGCTTCCGGGGTGTACCTCATAGATAGAGATAGGACTCCTGTCCTGATCGAAGGTCTGGCGTTTCTCCATCCAGGCGGAATCAGACCATCTGATTCTTGATATATCAGCAACCTTTGAGGCTGTGCCCGGACGAAATTCCGCATGATTTGCAAACGGGTCAGCCTTATAAATCTTTCTGCCGTCCGGAGTAATGATCAGGAATTTGTAAAGCTCTCCAACACCGACTCCGGGAACAAACAGCGCGTAGATCCCCAGCGGTTCAAGGCGCTCCATCGGGTGGCTCTGTTCATCCCAGCCATTAAATGTACCGATCAGATAAACCTCCTTCGCGTTCGGAGCCCAGACAGCAAAATGTGTGCCTTTCTTCCCGCCCTGCTCCGTAGGATGTGCGCCGAGCTTTTTAAATATCTCATAATGAGTGCCTGTCCCAAACAGATACTGGTCAAGCTGGGTTATAAACGGTTCTTCTTTTTTTCTGGTTGCAGCCTTTGGCGGCTGTGATTTCTTTGTTCTACCTGCCATACGTACCTTCTCCTTACTAAAAAACCTTTTCCGGGACAGCGCAGCGGGTCTGTCACCTTCTGCCCTGGCACTGTCCGCGTTCATTTATAATAAACAATACCCTCTGATATCTGCCTGTCGGGTATTCAGCAAGAACTACATCTGTTTCATCTTCCCATATCTGTCATCCAAGATTCCATATCATAAAATTATTCCACCTATATGGTTGGAAATCACGGCAGCCCGGTTCAGTGCTTCAGAAGCAGCAGCACACATCCTCCTGCCGGAAGAGTCATATTCACCCTGCCGTTGTCCGGTTGCAGTTCCTCTTCCGTCTCAGGATTGATGATTTTCTGCGCCCTCACCGGAAGCGGGACAGACATATATGCGTCGTTTTCATCATTATTGGCCAGCACGAGAACGCTTTCCTGTTCTCCAAGCCTCGCATAGGCATACTGCCTTGTAGTCAACAGTAATTCCCGGTAACAGCCTTCACCGATAACCGGATGTTCCTTCCTGCACCTTCCGAGAAAGGCAAGATAATCCGGAAGCCATGGTACCGGCGGATTTTCCTGTATTTCCTCCAGCTTTATCTGCGGACGGAGCGCCGGGTCTCCTCCATCCGCCTTGCGCCCCTCGATTCCCCACTCCGAACCATAATAGACCGATGGATTTCCGGGGAGCGTATAAAGCAGCGTGTAGACGGATTTTAAATGACGCTTATCATTCAGCTTTGAAATAATCCGGTCTACATCGTGATTATCCACGAAGGAATAGAGGATCCTTCCCCTGTAAATACCGCTGTTCTCATCAAACTGGCGGCGGATCGTATGTGCGATCTCAAAATAATTATGATCATTATGCCCGGAATACAATCCCTTGTGCAATTCATAATTCGTGACAGAATGCAGCATTTCCTGATTGGCCCATCTCGCATAATCGCCATGGATCACCTCGCCCATAAGCCAGAAATCCTGCTTCTCATTCGAAGTCATCCAGCGCATTTCTTTCATAAAATCAAAATCAAGGCAGTCGGCACAGTCCAGACGGATGCCGTCAATGTCAAATTCATGGATCCAGAAGCGGATCACCTCAAACAGATAGTCCTTTACCTCCCTGTTCTGCAGGTTCAGGTTCACAAGCTCAAAACAGTTTCTCCATGCCTCATATCCAAAACCATCATTGTACGGATTGTTCCAACCGAAATTAATGCCCTTATACCAGCCGCAGTACCTGGAGCCCTCTCTGTTCTGCTGAATATCCCGAAATGCAAAAAATTCCCTGCCTGTGTGGTTAAATACACCATCCACCACGACCCTCATTCCCAGCTCGTGGGCCTGCTGCACAAATTCCTTAAAATCCTCATTGTCTCCAAGCCTGCGGTCCACAAGCTTATAATCTTTCGTATCATATCCATGAGTCGTTGATTCAAACAACGGCCCTATATATATCGCGTCGCACGCAAGTTCCCTGATATGCGGAAGCCATTTTTTCAGTTCATCGAACCGATGTACAATTTCCTCTTCTTTATTCTCAAAAGGGGCGCCGCTCATGCCAAGCGGATACATATGATAAAAAACTGCGTTGTCATACCAGGTGCTCATATCTGTCTCCTTAATATGTCTGTAATTTTCACGGGCTGGCGCCCTATCAAGACACCGTCCGACAAATCTG
>CAYLPF010000004.1:0-25894 GCA_964385485.1 uncultured Lachnospiraceae bacterium
GGAAAAGTCAACCTTGCCGTTCTTGATGTACCACCAGCCGTTAGCGTTCTTCGCTACAGTATTAGCGGAAAAGTCAACCTTACCTTTCTTGACATACCACCAGCCGTTTTTGTTTTTCGCTACGGTGTTCACGGAAAAGTCAACCTTTCCGTTTCTGATGTACCACCAGCCGTTGGCGTTCTTATAGTTTGCCAGGCCGGTGAAACCGGTCTGAACCTTGCTTTTCACTACATAATACCAGGTTCCCTTTGTTCCGATCGTTCCTCTGGTGTCTTTGATGACGCTGTTTTCCTTAAATGTCACCTTGCCGTTTTCTATGTACCAGTCTCCGTGGGAATTCGAAGCAAAACCGGTATAGGAAGCGTCCTCCCTGCCGTTCACCGTATAGTACCAGTTACCGTCTTTCAGCTTCTCTACCCGGATGCGGTCCGTGATCGTGAAGGTCAGCGTCACACTTCCGTAATAACTGCCTGTTCCCGTGACAATGACTGTCGCGGTTCCCGCGCTCACATTATTCTCATAGGAAACGGTATAATCTGTGCCTTCGCTCAGCAGAGTTTCTTTGTCCGCGACAGTAACCTCAGGTTCCAGCGCTTCTCCGGTATACTCGATACTCTCCTCTGAGAGGGTCATTGTCAGACCCGCAAAGTATTCAGACTTCTTTTCTACGAGAGCGTCATACTGTGCGATCGCTTCCTCCAGTTTTGAAACGTTTGTAATCTGCGCTTTCTCATCGTCTGTCAGAAGCTCGTAAGCGTACTTCACGGCTTCCACCTCGTCCATATTGTCGGAGGTTATCTCATCCGGGAGCGCTTCGATCTGTTCGATGACGTCCTCCACCTCAAGAAGGGAAGCCAGCTCTGTCTCCGCGCTTTCGAGATCCGCAAGGCTCTGCGGATCTACGAAGGTCTTCTGCGCGTCGCTCAGCGCGTCATATGCCTTTCTCACTGCAGCGATCTGATTTATTTTATCCGTACTCACCTCGCCGATTCCGGCAATCAGCTCCTCCAGATTTTCTGCTTTCTGCTGATTGTACGCAAGGGCGCTGACTGCGGTTTCCAGAGCGCTGTAATTGGTTACCAGCGCCTTCTGCGCCTCTGTGAGCGCATCGTATGCTTGCTGAGCGGCCTCAACATCTCCCGCGTTCTGTGCGGTGATCTCTTCGTCAAGAGCAGCGATGAGCTCATCCACCTTCTTCGCCTCGCCGATATCCGCAAGAGTCTGTTCCGCCGCAAACAGTACGTCCGCATTCGTCACATACGTCTTTGCCTTTTCGCTCAGCGCGTCGTACAGGCTTCCGGCAGCCTCAACCTCAGCGCGGCTGTCCTCTGTAATGTCTGATTCGATCATGCTGATATAACGGATCACCGGCTGAGCCGCGTCATAATCCTCATTTGGATTTACCGTCAGGGCAAATATAGTCATAAAGCATGGAGTTGCCCCGTCGTCGATATCCTCCTCCGGAATATAGGCTGTGATCAGGTAATCGCCAGCATCCATATCGACAGGGAAGGTTACCTGTCCGTCTTCATCTGACACCATGCCCTCCATCGGGGTGATTGCCCCGGTTTCGGGATCGATCAGTGCAAACTGCGCGTCCTCGATGGGAGCCGTATTTTCTTCTATAACGCTCTCCTCGCTGCAATTGTACCATGCATAGCAGTAGCCCTTCAGCGTCAGTGTCAGGGCATCATCGCCTCTTGTGATATCTGCGACGTTCCCCTCCTCAAACCAGGTATAATAATCCATATAATAGGCATCCTGATACAGGAAGAATTCCACGGTTCCGCCGTCGGAAACCTTTGCTTCGCTGATCGCATAACCGGTGTAATAATTGCCGTAATCGCTCTCAATCAGAACATCGTCATGGGGGCAGACGCCGTCCACGGCAAATCCGAAGTCTGACGTTTCTTTTTCAAACACAGTTGTCACAAAGCCTGACTCATTTACCTTCAGATATGTATCCTTCGTATCCGGCGTATAAGCGTCTGCGAAGATCGCGATATGCTCCGCTACGAGAACGTCCAGAGCCGATACCCCGGTCTCAACCTCATCCGTATATCCGTAGGATTCCGCCAGATATCCGTTCACCGTCAGCTCTCCGGGAGCGTTAAGGAACCCGTTTTCCGCCTGGGCGCTGACCGATACCTGGATATCCGTACTCTGACGGTAAAGAGGATAAACCGCTTCCCTGGCCTCGTCGATCGCTGCCAGTCTTTCTTCCACCGTCTTTGTATTGTCCTTCACGACAGCCAGATAACCGGAAAGAGTCTCCTGTATCTGCGCGAACGCGCCGCCGTCAAGTCCGGACATATCAAGACCGGTCAGAATCTCCTCGTCCGTCTCATAAGAAGCGCTGTCTTTGATCACCGTGTTATCTGAAGTGGTGTAAATCAACGGGTAACCGTTGTCTTTTACATAGCAGTCCTTCACCGTCGCTCTTGTGATGTATCCGCCCAGATTTCCGGCGCCGCTCTGTCCTGACACAGACCCGAAGGAGAGGCAGTCACTGATCGTGTAGGCTGCAGCCCAATAACCCACAAGACCTCCGACATAATTCGATGTGTCAGCAGTCTGTGTCACTGTTGCGGTATTCACACAATGCTTAATATTCCCTTTGCCCGGGTTACCTGCCAGACCGCCGCAGTAACCTTTTGCCGATACGTCCCCGTCGTTGATGGAATCCTCCAGTATGCTTCCTTCATTCTCCATATCGGCGACCAGACCTCCCGCATATGTGTTCGCGCCGCTGACTTTCCCGGAATTATAAGCTCTTGTGACAGTCATCAATGTCGCGTAATTATTATAACCACAGATACCACCCACATAGGTAGCTCCGCCGGAGGTGACTGCTCCGCTGTTGCTGACGTCTGCCAGGGAAACCTCGCTCAATGCGCCGCCGATGATTCCGCCGATGCTCTTATAACCGCTCACATCACCGGAAGAAGATACATTTTTCATCGTGCCGGCAGACATACATCCGGTCACACCGCCGACATACCCGTAATCTCCACTTACCCGGTCAGCCGTCACATCCACATTGCATGTGACATTGCTGACAGCCGTACTGTTGGCATATCCGATCAGTCCTCCTGTATAAGCGTTGCTCACGCTCTTTGTGGAGGTCACATAGACGCTGCCGTCCAGAGTGAGATTCTTTACCGTTGCTCCATTTGTATATCCAAAGAAACCGTCATAGAAGGACGCGGTTGTCTCCGTGACGCTCTCCCGATAGAAATGGTACACTTTATGGTTGCCGCCGTCAAAGGTTCCGGCGTAGTATATACTGGAGCTGGTTCCGATTTTCAGCCAGTTATAACCTCCCAGATCGATATCGTCCGTCAGAACCGCGCTGATGTCTGCGGATCCGCTGTTCACTTCATTGGCAAACCATGCCAGCTCGGCTCCGCTGGAAATCTGATATATGCCGTCCTCGTCGGTCTGCGGCTCTGTCATGGACTCGCCATCCCATGCATTTTCCGCCGTTTTCTCCATCGCGTCAAGACTGATCACCGCCTTACCGTCCGTATTCTCGGTAGCGCTGCCCAGCTTAAAGCTGCCTCTGGTAACCGCGTACCCTTTCGCGGAGAGGACATAGTCATAAACGCCATAGCCAAGCGCCGTATAATCCGTCACCGTCTCCCCGTCCGGATCCGTCACGGACAGCTCATAATCTGATATCTCTTTTCCGTCCGTATCTGTCACTTTAAAGGAAACGTCATACGTCACTTTGCGGCTCACCGGCACGTTTATGTCGCTGATCGCGCCGTGCGTCCCCTTGACGCCTACCGCGTTAAAGCAGGTGCCCACTCCGGCATCAGTCATATCCTGCAGGAATGACCACGCGTTCGCATAGGAATACATGAAGGAAAGATAGATATATCCTCCGGAAATTGTATATTCGGATGTTTCTGATCCCTCGTCAAATTCCAGATCCTCCGGTATTTTAACTGTCAGGGAACCTGTGTCCGCCTGCTGGTACTGGCTGATGGAACCTGTATATTCCGTTTCATCCTCGCCGGTACCTTTGATCTGCAAGGTAACCGGATTAAAAATACCGGACATTTTCGGGATGCTGCGCAGCAGTCCGTCAAACGTAACCTGGACGCTGTCGCCCGGCATAATGTCTTCGCCCGGATTGCTTACATTCTCATAATTCATCTGTACCGCCGCCGCCCGTACAACCTGATAAGCGACCGATCCGCTGTTTGATGTGACACGGATGATGTTGCCGCCGCTTGTCACAGGCACGCTGTAGGAATCTCCGGTTTTCTCCACGGTACTGAATTTACCCAGCGTCACAGAAAGATCCTCCGCCGCAGTCACGGGCGCCACTTCTACGGAAGCGATTCCGCTGATAGCCTCCGGAGCGATTTCCATAACGCCGTTTTCATCTCCCGCCGGATAAAAGAAGGTATCATAATTCCAGTTCCAGTTCTCACTGCAGTTGTTTGTCACGCCCAGGGTATTGATATCCGTGGAGGAATCCCCGACCCTGACGACGAAAACACCCACGCAGCGCGGATCTGTCGCGGGGTACAATCCTCCATGTGTGCCAGAACCCGTCACGTCGATGGCGTCATAATAAACGGCAAGAATGGCGGTTCCGTTTTTTTCTCCGGTAATGTCCAGCCAGTTTCCGGCTCCGTTTGTGTAATTATTTTCCACCGTTTCCACGGAAATACAGTCAGCCCCGCTTAAGACCTCATAATGGAAATCCGGCTCGATCATTATATTCGCTGTATCCGAGTTGATGATCTCCCAGGTTCGGTATGCCCTCAGGCGGAAGGTCTCGTCCACGGACAGCTCCAGCAGATTCTGACTGTTAAGATTCGTGACCAGAGACGCCTCGTCACGGGTTTTTACGGTAGTTCCAAGCTCAGACATATCGTGCGTTTTCGTATCCGTCCTTGTCAGGTCGACCGAAAATGAAGCGTTTTCTTCAGAGCTCAGATCCATCCATCCCGCCTCTGTCACATAACCCTGTTTTGAGACGCGGTACGTATAATTTCCGTTTTTTTGCGGTACATAGAACTGACAGGTCACCGTGCCGTCGGCATTTTCCACTTCATTATAAGGCTCAATTTCCTCGTCATGGAAATTGTTCCTCTGAAACCACACCTGTGCCTCGGCTCCCTCCGGGATAGTGATGGAGGATGTGATCCTGGCGGCCATAGTTCCGCTCCATGTGCCAAGTGAGTATCCTTTGGTCACCGTCGCGTTAATCCCGTAGCCGAATATCAGCGAGTATTCCTCCGCGATTTCATCGGTGGGGTACCGGTAATAGTTGTACAGGCAGGCGTTTCCCTGAGCCACCAGCATGTAGGGATAATATGTTTTGCCGGATGATACATATGGCGTTCCCGGTTCTGCGGTGCAGTTATAATAGGGGCATACCACCTCTGTATAATACTGATCCGCATTCAGATAATTGGTACCGTCATATTGTGTAGTACAGGTAATCGTCTGGCATTTGATATATAATTCATTTGAATTATACCCGGACTGCGTCACATTGGAAGACATGGGAAATTCAACGCTCATGCCTCCCATAGGCGTCGTATATTCTCCGGTTGACGAATTATATCCGTACGCCCGGTAGCTGTATGCCCCCCCCTTGACACTTGCAGTGTATACCCTGTATTGACCGCTGCTGTCCAGATCGCCGCCTTCCAGCGTGATTTCCTGATCCTCGTCGAAGGTATCATAGCCTGTTTCTTCGTCGTAGCCATTTGTGGGGTACAGGCGAATCTCCGGGTTATAGCCGGATCCGTTCTGATCCCTTCCTACATAGATCGTCATCTCATAGGTGGTCTCGGAGGGATCCTTCACCGTCACAATGGCTGTGTAGGTGTCCTCAGACAGCTTTCCCTCCGATTTGCAGTACGCTTTCCAGCTGTACTTGTAAATGCCCGGTTCCGACTCAGTCACCGCATACTCTGACAGGGTGCTGGCAAAACCGATCACGATCTCCTCGTACGGGGAAGCTTCCCCGAAGCTTTCTGTTTCCTCGTCATACACACTGCGGCTGATATAATAAGTCAGCGCATGTGATTTCGAGTCAGTAAACTTATCGCCGAGAAGAGGCCTGTATCCATTGTAAATGTAATTTTCATCCTCAACCTCCGAGGCCACGTCGTCTGCCAGTGTCACACAGGCCGCATACTCGGAATCACCGTCGGATTCCACAGCGAACGCCGTGACAGCGTTGCCGGAAAATACGGATAAAATCATCACAATAGATAAAGCCATTGCGGCAATTTTGTTCCACAATTTTCTCATCTTTTTCCTCTCCTTTTCTAATATTTTTATATTCTAAATTCCTGTGGAAGAATTTAGCGAAATGAAATGGGAATAAGAAACGGGCGCGCACCAGGATGGTGTCCGCCCGTTTCTGCCAACAATTATTCCTGATTACGCGTTCAATACTCCGTTGAAGTAATCACGTTTTACGCAGGTCTCCTGGCTCACGGATCCATGCTCAGCCCTCCTTCTCAGAGCATCCGGATGTTCCTGTGCTCCAATGGATACGCGGGCTTTGCTCCCCGTTTACAGTGGCGGGACCGCTCAGGCTTTTCACCTGATTCCCTTTTCATGCTTTCTGCCGCTTCGGCAGCAGAAAACAACGCAAAACGATTCTTATTCTATTTTTATCTGACCTTTCCGCCGGAAACCTGGTAGGTTTTTCCTTTATATTTCACCTTGCCGGTATAGCCGAAGTTTACTTTTCCTTTCTGCAAATACCATTTGCCGTTGGAATTGGAGGCAATTCCGGTAAAGCTGAAGTTTACTTTACCCTTCTCAATCCGCCACCAGCCGTTGGCGTTCTTTGCCACGCCGGTATAGGAAAAGTCAACCTTGCCGTTTCTGATGTACCACCAGCCGCTGGCGTTCTTCGCTACGGTATTAGCGGAAAAGTCAACCTTACCGTTCTTGACATACCACCAGCCTTTTTTATTCTTTGCTACAGTATTTGCGCTGAAATCCACCTTTCCTTTTTTGATATACCACCAGCCGCTGGCGTTCTTATAATCTGCCACGCCGGTGTAGGAGGTCTGTACCTTACTTCCAACTACATAATACCAGATTCCCTTTGTTCCAATCTTTCCTTCGGCGTCTTTGATGACACCGTTTTTCTTAAATGTCACCTTACCGTTTTCTATATACCAGTCGCCATGGGAATTCGAGGCGAAGCCATTATAAGTGGTATCCTTCTTTCCGTTTACCGTGTAGTACCAGCAGCCGTCCGCCAGCTGTTCAACCTTAACTACCGGCTGCTCTGCCTTCAGCTGCGCGAGGCGCTTCTCCGCCGCCACGAGGACGTCATAGTTTGTCACATAAACCTCCAGGCTGCTGTCCAGCGCGTCGTAGGCAAGACGGGCTTTCTGAATGGCCGATTCATCCGTCAGCTGCACGTTCTCCGGTATCCGGCTGATCAGCTCTGACACGGCCTCCGCCTGCTGCAGTCCTTCCTTATCCGCGACATAAATATCCACGATATCCAGCAGCGGGTCAAACTGCTCATAGGTTGCCAGCGTGTCATTGTACGCGATATACGGGAAAGAGATTTCTATATCTCTCATATCCGCCGTCAGCGGACTGTCAGAGTACGTCACATACTCCGTCACATCCCTGGTCAGCCCGTTTTCATAGTAAGCCGTCACCTGCATGCCCGCGGGGTCAAACACATCACCCGCCTCATAGGCCGTCCGCTCCGGCAGCTTTGTGACTTCGATCTTTGTAATTTTGCTTCCAAACGCCATCATATAGGAAGAATCATTCTTAAAATAGAACGTGCCGTATTCATCGCAGATCAGGCTGCAGATTGCGTAATTTGCCTGCTCCCCCCTGGGCGTAAACAAAACGTTCGCGTCGTCCTCATCCTCATACTGGCTTTCCCGGGTAATGACAGCCTCCGTCTGCCCCTCCTTATCCTTCAGGACGCGGATCTTTCCGGGTTCGTAATTATCTATAAAATATACATAGACATATCCGTCCTCATCCTCATAACCGGTCGTCAGAAGCCCGCTTGTCTGGGGATATCCCCGTGTAGGGAGCCGGTAAGCGACAGAAAAGCTGTCAAGGTCGATGACCGTAATGGAATGGCCTGTATTTGCGCCGAACTGTTCACTTCCCTGCACGCCCACATAGGCGCGTCCGTTGCAGACTACGGGGGTCGACGTGCTGGCGCCGCCCAGATCCAGACCTTTGACGGATACGATCTGTCCGTCGTCAGATACTTCCGCGGCGTAAAAGACGCCGCCCTTGGACGTAAAATAATATTTTCCAGTCACACTGTCATAAGCCACGGTAGAACGGATATCTCCCGCCAGTCCCTCCTCGGAATCCAGAAGCTCCCCGGTCAGAGGATCCAAAGACAGCAGGGCAGATTCCCCGACAACTGTCGACTGGCTCCCGTCGTCCGTCCCTACGAGCACAAAATCGTCACAGGCATAACAGCCCGCCCAGTAAAATCCGCCCCTGGACGTGTACGTCCAGACAGCCTGTTTTTCTTCCGTTGATTCTGAAACATCCTCGTCTGTCACGGTGAGGCATACAAAATTGGCTTCGTTTGTCTCGCCGCTCCAGAATCCGGTGTAAAGGTATCCGTTATGGACAGTCAGAGGCGTGTTTGGCTGTCCATAGTATGGGTCATGATATACCCACAGAGATTCCAGCGTGTCCGCGTTGAACGCCTGAATGGTTCCGCTCGCCAGCGCCACAAAGATCATACCGTCCGAATAAACGGGAGGGGTAATGTTGAAAGCGGACGTTTTCACCATGCTGCCGGTCTGAACGATTTTCCCGGTCACCGTATCCGCCTTGATGATGGTCGTCGAAGTCGTATATACGAGATAACCATCCACCAGAATCGGAGAACTGGGGGCGCCGCTTCCATAGCCCTCCCCGACCTTTTCTGACCAGTATAACTGCCCGTTTTTATAATCCGTAGCCGTGAGCGCCTCTGTCACAGCGTTATTCGCGTCATTTCCCCGAAAGCTGGTCCAGTCTCCGGTAATGCCGCTGTCGACCGCGTCGTTCTCTTTTGCCGGCTCCAGCGTGCCGTCCGTCTCACCGTTCGCGCCTGCCGTAAAACTTCCGTTTTTTGTCTGATATCCGCTCTTTGAGATTACATAATTATATACCTCGCCTTCCATCAGTCCGCCCAGCACATATTCGGTTCCCTCCGCCGCGTACCTGCACAGATGATTCCCGCTCTGATCCGTCACCTGAAGGATGCTGTCCTCAAGGAGCCGGAAGGTCTCCGTCACTGTCCCGCGGTAGCTGATATCCAGCGTATAGACACTCTCCTTCGCCCCGGACGCGCTGACCGTGACAGTCACGGAATCCGTGCCCGGCTCTGTTTTTGCCGGTATCTCAAACACATTTTCCTGCCCGGGCGCGCTCCCGCTCACAGTGATCTCATAACCAGACGCCCCGAAGGCATCCGCCGCAAGATACACCGGATCGTCCGCCGCGAAGGCTGCAGCCTGATAGTAATCTGTATCCGCCGCGAATCCCGGAGACAGGGAGAGTTCCTTTGTTCCCTGCGTCAGGGAAAGTCCCCCGAGCGTTGCCTGACGCACAATCTGAAACGTATACGTCTCTTCCAGATCATCAATGTCCTGATTTTCGCAGAAAGCGCTCAGCGTCACCGTGTTTCCCTGAATTCCCGATGATAAAACCCTGGAAAGTCTTGTCCCGACTTTTGACCCCGGTTCTAACTCTATCTCCTTTTCAGATCCCTGCGTATCCGTATATTTTATTTTCCAGACCGTCCGGTCCGGTACACCCTCCGGTACTGTCAGCCTGACTCCCACGTCACTTTTACAGTCTGGAATATAAACCTCATAGGACGTCCGATCCGCGGAAAAATCCCCGGAGCATTCATAAGCGTCCGCAGACTCCGATATGTCCTCGGAAAATACGACTCCGGAAACGAGAGGACCCTCATAATCCTCCCCGTCCCCGGAAGGCTGGCCGCCGCCCCCGTCGGTGACCTCGATCACCGCTATCGGAGGCGCTACGCACGCTTCCCCGGAATCCAGCTGATAGTTGACATAATCCGGCGTTGATGACACATAGTAGACTCCTGGATTTGAGAAGGAAATATTGATCTGCCCGTTCTCATCCGTGACGGAGTCAAACGCCGTCCATTTAGCATTTGTATAGTTACCTGACGCGTCGCCCTGACGGCTGTATACAACGCTCTCTCCCGGCATAGGCGTGCCGACAAAGCTGGAGCTGCCGTCCTCCGCAGCGTTTGTGGCGGTCGCCCGCATCGTCAGGGACAGCGTCTCATCTGTGGAAACCGACCAAACGCCGGATTCTTTCGGGTCTGTCTTCTCAGATGTAAAATAGGCAAACGCTCCCGTGTGATAAAAATCCCAGTCTGAAAACATTGCCACATCGATTTCCATACCGTCCTCCAGGAGGATGTAGTCGCAGGTGGATCCCCACCCCTGTGCCTGCAGAGGATAGCTGTGATCCGTATAATACATCAGATTCTCGTCATGTCCCCAAAACCGGTACATATAAAGATGCGTGGCTCCTCCCGAAATACACAGGGCATCCTGCTGTTCGTCCATCACCTTCAGCTTTTCCTTTCCGCCCAGATAGTACTGTTCCAGCATACGGATGTACAGATGCAGCAGCGTCGGTGATTCGATCACTTCGTCTCCGACATACTCTCCGCCGTTTTCAAAGGAATCCGTCTCATACCTGTAATAATCCTCCAGACCGTATTCTTTCAGGTCAAAGTAAGTCATATCCACCCGGACATGAGACATCAGGGTTTCATCCGCGTCATTACCGGTGACAAAAACTCCGTCGTCGCTGAGTGTAAAGTAAACCGTAACGACGCCGTCCCCATTGGTATCTCCCGCCATCGCGGATGACGACGTCTCCTCCGCCGAGGCAGTTATTCCCGCACAGGGAGATAGCAGCCCGGCGCACATAGCTCCCGTCAGAAGCCATGTGAAAATTCTTTTCGCTTTTTTGGCTCTCCTCATTTTCATTCCCTCCTGTCTCATTATTTGAATATATGTTCCATTCCCGTTATCTGCCTCCCGCGGGAAGCCTGTGATCGCCTGTGAATCTCCAGAAGCGCCAGAGCAGCTTCTGACGGATATTGCAGGATCGATAAATCATCGCCTGTATATGGATCCTGTATTTCATTACGGTCTCCCTCTCCTGAGGCAGACACTGTTCATCTGAAAACCGCGCCTTCTGATACAGCCGCAGGATCTCTTCATAGCATTCCTTTTCGCCCTCCTCAAAGGGAAGAAAAGCCTCTCTGTAAGCGCCCAGCTGCTGATTTTTCTCCGGCGTCACATACTGGAACAGGACTCTCATCAGACAGATAAACTCTGCCTGCAGTCCCCGTCCGCAGTTGGCAGACCGGAGAAATCTCTTTCTGCGGCTGCAGATCAGCTTCGCGCGGATCAGATAAAGCAACGCAAGCGCCGCGGCAGCCAGTACAAGCAGAAGCGCAAGCAGGCTCATCAGCTGTTCCAGACGATAATCCTGAGAATCTGTCTGATCTTCCTCCTCATAATTATCCTGCTTCATCTGTTCCCTGGGTGTCTGCGTATCCGTTTGCATTGTATCCTCTTTTACCGTAAATTCTGCTTCCTCCATAAGACCGATATAGGGGGGTGTCACTTCAAAGGGAATCCAGCCCGCGCCGTCCCTGTAATACTCCGCCCAGGCATGGGCCCTCGTCCCGGAAACGCTGATCTTATCTCCCGGCGATGTCCCGGAGACGTCCTCCGGCGTAATCAGATATCCTTCCACATATCTTGCCGGTATTCCCATGCTTCGCAGCATCAGCACAGCCGCGGTGGCGTAGTGCACGGAATATCCTTTTTGTTCTGTCTGAAGGAAATCCTGCAAAAATGTATCCGAATCAAAGACCGCTTCCTCATCATAGGTGATCTCCGACGACAGATACTCTAAAATAATCTCCTCCGCCTCCTGATAACCTGTATGCGTACCGTTTTCCGTATCTGTATCTTCCGCTCCCAGGCAGGAGCTGATCAAATCCCCGTACTCCTGCGGAATCTGCGTATATTCCTCATATACATATGTATTGTAAGCCGCCTCGGCTTCTCTGTAATCTTCTGTCTCCTCCCCAAAGGATGATACTTTCTCCACTATGGAGGGATATTCCGACAGGACGCCCTGCGACATGGTGAAGGTATATTCCTCTGTGCCGAAAAACCCGCTTCCCCTCACGCCGGCGTCCCCGATGCTGTTCTCTGTTTTCATCGTCACGCCCTGCGCCCTGTATTCATAAGGCAGGTACAGGTATTTGCGGGAAGTTCCCGTATTTTCAACCGTCACTGTGGACGTCTCTTCTGTCAGATTGCAGGCGTCCCCGGCGGCGGATAACTGTCCCTGACCGTAAAAGCCGGATCTGTGGAGCCAGTAAAACAAATCAGCATATGCCGCGCTGCCCGTTCCGTCATCATCGCTCCACCCATGTCCGGAATAATCCTTTCCGACAAAGCCTCTCAGGTAGATGGACGCGGGCTCCTCCATGGTCACCTCGAGAGCCGTCTCCTCAGAAGGCTGAAAACCATTCAGCTGTGTGAAATCTCCGCCGGACGGCAGCATATCCCCGCCGTAGCGGATGTATTCGCAAGCCGCGGACAGTAGCTCCTGCACGCGTTTTACCGGAGCGGCCTTTATATTCTCCGGCAGCAGACATCCGATGAGAAGGAGCGGGATTAAGAGTATGCACGCGCACTGTATATATCCCTGTCTCACGCCTTTCTTTGCCGCCAGCGTCAGCGCGGCTCCCGTAAACAGAAGCAGACACAGCCCCGAGATCCGGTTTCCGAGACAAACCTGCATGGCGCAGGCGGCGAAAAACCATATCACCGGCATCAGCCGGTTTTTAAAATACACGGCGATTAATGCCAGCAGAAGGATTCCAAACAGCAAAAACGCCGTCGCAAGCGCTTCCCATGAGTCCTCTGCGTCCCAAACCGGGAAAATCATGCCATACCTGCCGCTCAGAACCTGCGCCGTCTGATTCCAGCAGCTCTTGATTCCCTCTGAGAGAACCTGCCACAGGATGAGCGCCAATATGCAGAATATGGCGGCATATGCCCCAAGAGCCGCGCAGCCCTTCTTTTCCGTCGCCGATAATAAAAGAAAGGCATATCCGACTGCTGCAAGCAAAGCCGGAACGATCACTATATAATTAAAATTCCATCCATACATACCGACGCACATAGCGAAAAAGCTTCCGGTCAGTATACATGTCTCCATCAAAAATGGTACAAACTGTTTCTTTGTCATTTCTCTGCTCTCATATCCCGCGTCTCCTTCATTTGCCAATGCTCCGTTCAGATGATCAGATCGGCAAGCTCCTGTTCATATCCGTCCGGGGTAAACCCGGTCTGATACAGGCGCATCCCCGCCTGACCCATGGGTTCTGCTTCCTCACCGGTACATACGAGCAGATGCATACGGGTTGTTTCCGAAGAAACGTTCTCGGGGATTTCCCCCGGTCCTGTACACACGCAGACCATGTGGGCGGCGTCCCCTTCTCCCGACGTCCTTCGATAGACATCCACAAGACGTTCGCTCTTTCCGGCTGCCAGGGCGCCGGAAAGGATTCCTGTAAAATCATCCTCGTTATCCGCCCTGCACCACTGCAGATTGCCGTTCTGGTCCGCCCACACAAGCCGGTGGGCCTTTTGCTGGCGGATCAGGCTGCGGCTGACGGAAGCGAATACTTCCATCGACGCGTCCACCTGTTTTTCACTTTCCTGTCCGCTGTTCTGAAAAAACAGAACAATCGAATTTTCCAGCGGAAATCCGGGACGCTGTATCATCCACCGATCCAGCTTTCCGCTCAGCTTCCAGTGAATGCTGTTCAGTCGGTCCCCCGGCTGATATTCCCTGATGTCGAACCTCTCTGCCGGATCGTTGCCCGGTCTGTCGGGAGCATACTCCACAGACTCCATATCCTGGGCATACCCGCCCTCCATATCGATGCGCGGTTCAAACAGTTCCGGCCAGATGACGGTCTCCGAGCGCACGTCCATTTTTCTGCTTACGGCCCACAGCTTCCATATGCTGAAGGCGGACATTTCTGAAATCTCAGACGACAGACAGCCGCAGGCGGAGGATTCCGAGGAAAAGCTGATTTCATGCTCCCCTCCGGGCAAAAGCGTCTCCGTCAGCCGGCGGGTCTGCACTGATCCCGTCAGCAAATTTTTTATATCCAGCTTCATTTCCATGTGGGGAAGTCCCCATCCGGAATCATTTTTTATATATATCTTCCCGCAGAACGTCTCGTTTTTTGACGCCCAGCCGTCTGTCCTGATCTCTATCCTGACGCGGGATACGATCCTTCGGTTTATGGCAAGTGTCACGAAAGGCATGCCGCAGACCCAGATGGCGCAGAGCAGAAAGACCATCTGCCCGCGGGCAAAAAAAGCAAGCAGAAGTGCCAGGATGCCCGCAATCCAGAAGCATCTGTTTTTTTTCATGTCAGTTCCTTTCCTGTATCGTGGGTATCTCTGTATTCTGAAGGATTTCCCGCGTGATGTCTTCGGCTGAAATCTGCTTCATTCGTGTCTTCGTATCCAGAATCAGCCGATGGGCGCATACGCTTTCAAACACACCCGCCACATCCTCGGGTATCACAAATGTCCTGCCATTCACATAAGCATAGGATTTTGCCATGCTGCAGAGTGCCAGCGCCCCGCGGGGGCTGAGTCCCAGACGGACATATTCGTGGTTTCTGGTGGCTTCCGCCAGCCTCGTGATATACTCGTATATCTCATCCGAGATAAAGACGCGGGCGCTCTCCTCCTGCATCAGAAGCACTTCTTCTCTTGTAGTGACCTGGCTGACTTGATCCAGAGGATTGGAATGATGTCTGTCCTTTAATATACTGACCTGGCTGTCAAAGTCAGGATATCCCATTTTTAACCGGATCATAAACCGGTCCATCTGGGAATTCGGCAGCATCTGCGTTCCCGCGGAACCGACGGGATTCTGGGTCGCAAGCACGACAAAAGGCTTCTTCACTTCCCGTGTCACGCCGTCCACCGTCACATTTCCTTCTTCCATGACCTCCAGCAGCGCCGACTGCGTCTTGCTGGACGTACGGTTGATCTCGTCCGCCAGAAGCAGATTTGTCATCACCGCTCCGGGGACGTACTGAAGGCCGCCCATATCCTTCCTGAAAACGGAAAAACCGATAATATCCGACGGCACACTGTCCGCTGTGAACTGAATTCTTTTATAATCCAGGCCGAGAACGCGGCCAAATCCAAGCGCCAGGGTTGTCTTTCCCACTCCCGGCACGTCCTCCAGGAGGATATGTCCCCCGGACAGGATTGCCATCAGAACCTGCTTTACCACCTCTTCTTTTCCGATGATTACTTTACCGATCTCCTTTCGGATAGCCGCTATCCTGTTATCCATGTCTGTCTCCATTCCGTGTTCCGCCTTTCGGCGCAAATAGCTGTGAAAGAGCTATTCTCTACACTTTTTAATATTGATTGTCGTAATGATCCTTGATTCCATAACTGCCGCCAGCCGCCTGATAAGCTCCGATGTCTTTTCCATAAGCCAGCGTATAACGCACCCGGATGACATCCCCGTCCTTCGGCGCGTAATCCGACATGCCGTATGACTCGTACGTCCCGTTTACGGAGTACATCCAGCCGGAACCCTGACTGAAATCCAGCTGACCCAGACTGTCGGTCTGATATATAAAGTTATCTGTGCCGGGCTCCCGGTTCATCATCAGCCCGTCCTCCTCAATTTCCGCCACGAGCGCGTCGTCGATGTAACATCCGTCTGTAATATTGCTCTTCACAATATCCGTCAGATAAAATCCGGAATCCGTGGCGCCCGTATATTTATAGTCATAACCGGCGGCTTTCAGCGCCTTATCCAGCACGTCGGCGACGGTATCTCCGTAACAAACCTCGACATTCACGCCGTCAAGAAAAGCGGGAAGATGGATGACCGCGGCGTCCACGCTGACGGTCGCATTCCCAATGGGCGTTCCCTTCTCTATATACGTACATTCCAGCCCGTAATAGAAATCCTTGTACCGCCCTTCCCTGTCCGTCAGGCGCACGGAGAGCTGGTTTTCTCCGGTCTGCAAATCGAGCACATAGCTGACAAATTCTCCGGACCACCGGTATTGAAGGAGCTTTCCGTTCAGGTTCACCGTCATTCCGTCGTAGTATATCTTATTGCCCTGATAATCGGTTGCTTTTATATTCAGCGTGAACGTGCTGCCGCTGATCTCCATTCCGTCTGACACATTGATGGATACCATCACCGGCTCTGTATCCGGCGTTGCCAGAGGCACGTAGCGCACCGTATATGTCTGGTTGATGGATACCTGTCCGGTATCCGTGGCTTTCAGACGGATCGTGTTTGTCCCGGAGTTCAGGCTCGCGGTGTAGGTTCCGTCAGACCCGGTCAGCGTCGTCCCATTTACAATCACGGTCAGCCTGGATTTGGACGTTCCCTTTAAAATCATCGCCTGAAACGTATACTCAGGGGTATTCACCGTCTCATTTTTCAGCGTTGTGTAGATGCTGTAGGATTCCTCCGCCTGAAACAGAATATGATAGGTCTTGTTAACGGTATATTCTTCCTTCTGGGCGTTCAGAACGATTGTGTTGGTCCCCTCATTCAGGGTAACCCGGTACGTATGCTCCTCCCTCGGCTCTGTTTTCTGTCCGTTGAGCGATACTGTAAGATCGGTTTCCTCCCCGCGCAGCAGGGCGCTCGCCGTGAATGTAAAATAGGGTGTGTTCACCGTCTGATCCTGAAGGTCTGTGGAAATTACAAGGGTCGTCGTGTCCACAAAAACCGTATAATCCTTTGAAGCTTCCAGAAGGGAAGTATCCTCTTTTTCATATGTGACGGCAACTGTGATGGCATTGCTTCCTTCCTGCAGGAGCACGGAACCGTCAAAATTGCGTACCTCTTCGCCGTTTACCGTCACCGTTATCTTCTTCGGCGTCAGTTCTTTCTTTAAATGCGTGATCGTAAACGCATATTCATATTCCGTAACTGTCTCGCCATCGATAATCGATGTTGTAAAATATATATCATCCGTCGGGCTTTCTTCACCTTCCGGATCGCCTTCACCCGCCGTGTTGATTTCACTTTCCGGAGCCTGCTCCCCGTCAGAATCCTTTACGGGCGAATTTTTATCCTTTTTATCCCCGGTCTTTCCGCCGCCCGACTTCTTCTGACCGCTTTTCGTCTCGTCCGCCGCGTCTGTGCTCAGTCCATCCTGGGATTCCCGGGACTGTTCCTGAACAGAAGCGTCCGTCTGTTCCGTCTGCCATTGGCTGTTATCCCGGTTCTCCTCCAGAGCGGAGGCTGCTTCCTGCGACAGCTCCGTCCCGCCGCCCTCCGTCTCGTACGTCATGCCCGAAGCGACGCTTCCCGGAATCGGGTTGTCTCTCGTATCGCCGGGCTGAAACATCATAAAGACAGGAGCTCCGATCAGTGCAAGACAGAGGATCGCCGTAAAACAAAGGTTCCTGATTCTTTTTATCAATACATGCTTCGATATTTTTTCTTTTTCCATCACATTAACCTTTACGCCGTCATATCATAGAGAGACGGTTCTCCGTCTAGCATCCTCCTATATGCGATCATGGCGTAGCACGCCTGCTCTGTCGCCATAAAATCCGATTCCCCTTCAGATGTATGTCGAAAGCTCCCGTCCCCGCATCCATATGCCAGAACCGCATCCAGAACCGAGTTTTTGTTCTTTACAAACCGTTCGTCCGTCTCCGGATCGATTCCCATAGCGGACAGGGCGACCAGAACCTGCGCACAGCTTTCCAGATTTTCCTCGCCCCAGGCGGAAAAACCTCCGTCGGACTGCTGCATGGCGCCAAGCGCATCCAGCGCTTTATTTAAAGCGGCCGCCACCTCCTCGCTGCTGTTTGCATACCCGGCGAGCGCCTGTACCGCCATCGCCGTCATATCCGGATCCGACTCACTGCCGCCTAAAGACCAGCCTCCGTCAGAAAGCTGTTTTGCGAGAAGGTAATCTGTCAGCCCTTCCCTGCTGGCGGGGCTGGCCGCCGACGCATCCTCCTTAAATGTATAATCTGCGCTGTCCATGGCGATCAACGCCCAGATCGGACCGTTGATTCCCTGATAACAGATTTTGTCCATATCGCTCAAATATGCGGTAAGATCATATCCCGCCACATCGGAAACGTCCTGTCCCAGCGCGGTCAGCACAAGGATCAGGCGGGAATATTCCGTATATTTTTTTTCATCCAGGACGCCGCCGGTATCTTTAAGGGTCTGCTCCACAGAAGCCAGATATCCCTGAACATAAGCGTCCTCCATCTCATATTCTCCCCTTGCGAGAGCCAGCATCACCCAGTCTCCCGCCGTACTTCCAAACTCCGGCTCGGAGACAGTCTGATACAGATAATCCTCCGTCCGCAATATCTGCTCTTCCAACGAAAGGGAGCTCTGATCGCCGGAAATCTGCTCTGCGGCGTCACCGCCGTCCGTGGTCTGCAGATCTCTTCCCATATCGCAGGTAAAAAGCCATTCTATCTGTTCTCCTCCGGAAAGCTGATATTTATCACATCCGTACTCCGGAAATTCCCCGTCGACGGAATACGTCCAGCCCGACAGCTCCCCCGCGTCAAATTCATACAGCTGACCGATTCCCTCGATATACTCGCTGCCGTACAGCGGTGTGTAGGAATGCTCCATGTGAATTTTATTTTCGGTACAGATTGAAAGAAGCACGTCAAAAACCGTATCCCCTTCCTGAATCTGCACGGTCGTTTCCGGCAGAATCCATCCGTCCTCCGGCACAAAGTCCTGCTTTTCCTCCGGGAGAAGGCTTAGATTCTCCAGCAGCGTCTCACAGCTGATGCTGATCGTACAGTCCGCAGTTTTTCCCTCAGCGCCAGAAGCGCCGCCGCAGCCGCTAAAGAAAAGCAAAATCACGACCGGAACAATCAACGCTGCCCGCCGGATCCATTTTTTCCAATTCATCGTCCATTCCTCCCCCGTTTATTTGAAACGGAATCCTTCAGGCGCCGTCACACGACAGCCGGCCTGTTCAAAGCATCCCGTACTTTATCTTCATCCGCTGCAGCTTCTCCATCAGAGGCTTTGCTCCGATCCACAAAAACAGCACTGTCGAAACAGCATGCACCGTATCCACCGGCGCGCCCGCGATATAGACCGCAAGCAGTCCGGCCCATGTAAATTCCGCGGTTCCCATCATCAAAGAAGCGAAATTCATGATCCCTCCATAGACGAACAGAGTCGCCGCGAACCCAAACAGACAAAGCACAGCTTTTTTTGGCTTTAATCTGCCCTTCCGGTAAAGAATTCCAGCCAGAAATCCGATCAGTCCCATGGCAAACATCTGCCACGGCGTCCACGGTCCCTGTCCGAACAGAAAATTGCTGACCAGCATGGAAACCGCTCCCACCAGAAATCCGGATTCTCCTCCAAACACAACCCCGGTGATAATGACTACCGCCGCCACCGGTTTGAAATTCGGCGCCATGAAAAATGCCGCCCTGCCCGCCACCGCCAGGGCGGAAAGGCAGGCAAGAAGAACCAGTTCCCTTGCCTGAGGGCGTCTGCCCTCAAAAACCATCGCAAAAGGAATCATAGCGTAAACCACAAGAGCGAGGCTGAGAAGGTAATACCATCTGCCGTTCAAAATTTCTGAAACATGCTCCCCGCCGTGATTGCCGAGGAAAAAAGCAAAAAGCAGTGTGAGCGGAACCACCGCCAGAAGAAGGAGGAGACTCACTGCCGTCCGCTTTGTCAGTTTCATGGGCGCGGCCGCGTAAAACGTCTCCATAGCCTGCCGCTCAGCCGGATCCTCCCGGCGTTTCTCACGAGACAGCGCGCGCCTCGCAGGTATTCCGGCTCTTTTTCCCCACGGGACGTCCGAAGATGCATAAAAACGTTCCAGAAAAGTCACTGCCTGTGTATTTCGTTTTTCCTCAGACACTGGATCACGTCCCTTCCGGTCACCGCATCCGGGAAATACTTGCGCGCCATGCGGTTTGCCTGTGTTGTATAAAAATTATTTCCGGGAAAAAAGTGTCCCGGCTCTGCGGCCGCTGCCAGCGCCCCGTCAAAAATAAGTCCGCAGCGGTCGGCATGGGCGGCGCAGAATTCTATATCATGGGATATCATAAAAATGGTTACCCCGCTGTTTTTCAAAAGATCCAGGATTTCGGCAAATTCCTCCTTGTATCCGCCGTCCATCCCCTTCGTGGGCTCATCCATCAGCAGAAGCTTCGGCCGCAGGAGAAGAATCTTCGCCAGCGCGAGTCTCTGCTGCTCTCCACCGCTCAGGTCGTAGGGATGCCGGTGCATCAGCTGTTCCAGACAGGTCACCCGGGCGATTCCCTCCACGGCTTCCGATTTTTGCATTTCAATGTGATATTCTCTGCTTTTTCGCTCCGACTCTCCGCCGATCATTTCATAGAGCTCCTCACGAACCGTTTTTTTCACAAACAGCGACTGGGGATTCTGAGGCATCACCCCAAGATAATTCTGAAAGAGTTCTCTGTCGCTGTACGTTTCCAGTGCTTTTCCCCTGAGCAGTATCTTTCCACGCCAGGGGCGGTTCAGGCGGCACAGCAGAGAAAGCGCCGTGGTCTTGCCGGATCCGTTTCCGCCGAGAAGGCAGAAAAACTCGCCCTCAAAAACCGTCATATTCATCCCGCAAATCACATCCGGCGCATCCTTCTCATATCGAAACCAGACGTCCCGAAACTCCGCAGCCGCAGGTCTCTGCCTGCTTTCTGCTTTCTGCCCGGATTTTCTTCTTTTTTTGTCTTTTGCGCCGCTGCGTTTTGCAAAATCGTCCGTCTGCGCGGGTAAAATGCCGCGCCCCAAGCATTCCGTCTCCAGCCAGCGCCGGCCGTCCCTCACCGTGACCGGACACTCCTCCATGCTTTCTGTCATGGCGTAAATCTGCATGGGAACCGGCATAGAGCGAAACATCACATGCTTATTCTCCTTCAGCCAGCGTCCCACAGCCGTCGGGGAACCCTCAGCCGCAATCTGCCCGTCTTCCATGACAATCACGCGGTCCGCGGACGGCAGAACCTCCTCCAGACGGTGTTCCGTCAAAAGGACGGTCAGTCCCAGATCCCTGTGCAGTTTTTTTACGGTTTCCAAAAAATTTCCCGCCGCGACAGGATCCAGCTGGGACGTGGGCTCGTCCAGTATCAGAAGCTGCGGGTGCATTGCCATGATGGAAGCAAGATTCAAAAGCTGCTTCTGTCCGCCGGAAAGCTCCGTCACATTTCTGTGAAACCATCCCTGTATTCCAAAATAACTTGCCATCTCCGCCACGCGGATTCTGATTTCCGAGGATGGGTACCCCAGATTTTCCAGGCCAAACGCCAGCTCGTGCCATACCTTGTCTGTCACAATCTGGTTGTCCGGATCCTGCCGCACAAACCCGATTGCAAGAGCCTGCTGCCGCTCCGTCAGTTCTTCCAGTTTTTTATTTTGGAAAAGAATCCTCCCCTCCCGCCTTCCGGCAGGAGCCAGCGGAGGTTTTAAATGCTTCAGCAGCGTACTTTTTCCGCACCCGCTTTTCCCGCAGAGGACGATAAATTCTCCCTCCGCGACAGATAAACTGATATTGGAAACGGCTTTTTTCTGCTCCCCTGGATAGGAAAAGCCCAGATTTTCAATTTTAATGATGTCCTCTATATTTCCCAAAGCCGATATCCTCCGCAGGCCGTACCGATATTATTTGTCAGTCTCTTCCATCTCCTGCGCCCCGCCGTTTCCAGAAAGACCGGAATCAGGCAAAAGACGACAAACGAAAGATACAAAACCAGATGACCGGTGGATTCGATCGGAGATGCAATCTCAATTACCGGATTATAAACTGCCTTCGCAAAGCCCATGAAAATCCCCGCAAGGGATATCCCGAGCGTACCGCACAGAGCCGCAAGACAGATCATATCTCTTCTGTCAAAACGATAGATGGAAAATGCGGTCCTTCCACGTCCGCCGTAACCCCGGCATTTCATGGATTCCGCCGTCTCCACCGCGTTTTCCAGCGCCCAGGTGATCAGTATGGAGAATATGGAAATTCCATGACGAACCCGCTCCGTCAACGTACCTTCCGACGGCGATCTTCCCACACACTTCTGTCCGTCCGCGATCACGCGCAGCTGCCTTGCAAAACGCGGCACAAACCGAAGGCACATGGAAAGCACCAGGGACAGGGAAGGTATCAGACGCCCGAAAAGATATACAAGCTTGTCCGTCGTCATAATCTCCGTAAAACAGAAAAACCAGTTCAGAACTCCGAAAAGCATCAGCGCGGTAACCGCCCCATATACACAGCTCTCCAGAGTAAACGGATTGCCGTTCGGCAAATAGCCCAGAACAGTCACACCGTAATGGCTGAACAGCGGATTTAGCAATGCAAGCAGTACAATAAACGGAACCGAACAACAGATACGGCGTCTCAGCTTATGTCCCGAGCCCCCAAGTATACCAGAATAAACCACGCCGGACACAAGAGAAATTGCAAGGACCGCAGGGTGCTGCACAAAAACGGTTATCCCTATGGCGCCGCAGAAAAATACCAGATTTAAAAACGGATGATAAGAAGAAAAAACATCCTTCTTCATATCACAGACTCCTCTTCCAAAAAACACTTTCTTTATCACAAAAAATTCATCGCAAAAAACGTCAAAAAACGTCCGTTTGCGGCTTCTTAATTTTAATAATAGCACACCTCATAATAAAAATTTGTATTTTATTTGTATTATTTCACAAATTTGTGTTTTTTTTATAGATTTTCGTTTTCCTCGCCGCCGCTCTGTGAACTTTCGTGATTGAAATTATTATATGATTAAATTATTTACTATGTATAATAAAAATCTTTTTATATTGCACTTTTTTCAAAATCTGTTACAATAGTCTTATGCGAAAAAACGATTAAACCATTTTGAGGTATTTTTATGACCGACATGCAGATAGAGTGCTTTCTGGCGGTAGCCAAGCATCTGAACTTTACGGAAGCGGCGTCCCAGCTGTTTATCGCCCAGTCATCTCTGAGCAGAAATATTTCTAATCTGGAGGATGAACTGGGTGTGCAGTTGTTTGTCCGCACAAAAAAATATGTCCGTCTCACTCCGGGAGGTGCTGTATTATATAAAGAATTTTCCCGATTGACCCAGGAGATAAAAACCGCCATAGAAATGGCAAAACAGGCGGATCTTGGCACGGAAGGCAGTCTGCGTCTGGGCGTGATCGAAACCCAGCGTTCCGAAAACTTTCTGCCCCAGAGTCTCGGTATCCTGCGCAAAGATTATCCGGGTATCCATATTGATCTGTATCGTGGCAATTTCAAGGATCTGCGTGTGGCGTTGAAGGAGGACCGGATCGATATCGCGTTGACCATGGATTTTGATCTGAAGGAATATGAGCCTTTTGATATTGTATTTCAACCATTTTTTGTTTCAGAGGCAAAATGTGTCATTTCCAGTTATCACAGTCTTGCAAACGCGCAGCATATCGATATGCTGGATCTGAAGGATGATAACCTGATTGCAATCTCCCCGGAGGTTTCCAGGGGAGCTTATGCCAACGCATTTGAACTGTGCCAAAGATATGGATTTACTCCAAAGCATATTCGTTATGCCAACTCTGTTCAGGATCTTCTGCTGATGGTAGAAGCCGGACTGGGCTACTCTATACTGGATGAGAACTGCACGTCCAATCTGAATCCTGTCGTGCGTTCCATTCCCATCCAGCATAGTGATCCGCTCCAGCTGGTTGCCGTATGGAAAAAACAGAACCTGAACCCTGCGGTTCCGCTGTTTGCAAATATTCTGATCGACTCGGCGAGCATTATCAATTAGCGCCTGCGCATCAGATATATGATCGCCCCGGTTAAAATGCCGGCGCAAATCACAACTATCACAATCAGGGCAGCATTTTTATTTTTTACCGAATCTACTTCCATATGTTCCACTATCTCTTTTGCTTTTTCAGCCATTGGATATCGGAACATATTTTTTTCTTCCGTTTTACTCCCCTGTTCCTCAATCACTCCGAAAACCGTCGTCTCATCCTCATCCTCTTTTTCCTTTACACCTGATCCTTCCCTCAAAAATCGCTCCACCGATCTGTTTCCTGCGGCGTCCACTGCCCGGATATAAACTGTCGTATCCTCCTCCTTTTGCGGAAGCTTTACCATATACGAATCTTTTTGCAATATGTATTTCAGTTCCCTTCCGTCTGCATAAATATGTACCTCTTTTAACAGAAGGTTATCCGTGATTTTCCACTCAAGCTGCTCCGCCTCCGCTTTTATGACCATCTGCTCCACTTCGCCTTCCGTCTTTTCCTTTTGCGCCTGCATAGATAAAATCTGAGGCGGCGTCCGGTCAATGGCAAAGGTCAGCTCCGCACCTCTTCCAAGAGCCAGCTTTGTCTGACTGTAACTGGCATTCCGATTGGACGCGTCATCCTTTGATTCTGCAAATATCGTATATACTCCGTCCTCCGCAAACAATTTCCCCGGCAGGGTATAGCGGTACAAATTCCAGTCGTCAGATATCTGAAACTCCACCTGATAATCCTGTCCCGGTTTCAGCTCACGCATAATTCCACTGCAATTTACTTTTAAAACAATGTCATCATAAATAAGCGGGCTGAGATTTTTTTCCGTCAAAACAATATCCATCGCTCCTGTCAGGTATGTCCCATCTATATCCTGCGCCTTTTTTGCAAAAGAATATATGGAACCATAGCGATTCATCAGAAAGCTGTAACGCTTCACCGTTTTATGTCCTGCCAGATCCTCAGCCTCTATCTGCAATGCATACGCTCCGTCGGCATCTGTCCCCTGATGTTTCTCAAACCATGAAACGATACAGGATAAAGCATTTTCTTTTCTTTCTGTCCCCCGAAACTGCCATACATCCCCGGAATCCACGGAACACAAGGTGGCACAAAGACTTCCCGGTTTCAGATTTTCATCTGTGCACTGTACTTCCGGTCTTATGGCGGCGTTGTAAACGCCATTCTGCACCACACCAAAAACCGTCAGTGCAGGACCGCAGGTATCCACGGTGAAGTGATCGCTCCATCGGGATACATGACCTGCCCCGTCCCTCATCTCGATCCAGAAGCCATAGCTGCCATCCGGCAGCCCGGGCTGCTCCGATATCTGCAATTCTGTCACCAGATTTGCTTTTCTGACAACGGAACTCACAGAAATTCCATCTCCGGTCACATTCCCTGATGTATCTGCCTGGAGCTTTTTGCTATAAACAGTCTCTCCGGACGAAGAGACAACACCACATGTAATCTGACGGATTCCGCTGCACGAATCCTGCAAACGTATCCGTATATCCGGCATCTCATCATAGAGTGCGTTTCCGGACACATCCCTGTATCCGGTATCCTCCAGTCTGCCCTGAATGTGTATCTCCCCTTCATGCCTTGCTGTGCTCTCATGGACAATTATCCCTTTTCCTTCACACCACCCGGACACATTTCCTGCCATATCCTCCGCCTGAATAAAAACCGTTCCGCAAAAGTCCTCTGGAAGTTCGCCAACATATACCCCCTGCTGCTCATCAAACTCTAAATCTGTCTCATCTGTTTTTTTGTCCGGCTCACATACATAACGTACCCGCACGAAGCTGATTCCATCAGAAGGGGCTTCATCCTTCACTGCAGCCTTCAGATATGTCTTCCCCGAAAAAATATATTCATATCTGTCGTTTGCGTCATTTTCTCTGTTTAAAGACATCTCATATTCCCTGTTCCCGTTTCCTTCCAGCAGGATTTTTGATATTTCGGGAGCGGTTTCATCCTTCGGCTCTTCCGGCTCTTC
>CAYLPF010000005.1:0-13342 GCA_964385485.1 uncultured Lachnospiraceae bacterium
GAGAGGTCAGGGGCGGCGAGGCGATCGACCTGCTGCAGGCGCTCAATACAGGACATGACGGATCGATCAGTACCGGCCATGCGAACAGTCCCCAGGATATGTTGTCGAGGCTGGAGACGATGGTGCTGATGGGGCTGGAGCTGCCGCTGCAGGCTGTCCGCAGGCAGATCGCGTCAGGGATCGATGTCATCGTGCATCTGGGGCGCATCCGGGACAAGTCGCGCAGGGTGCTGCAGATCCTGGAGATCCTTGGCTATGATATCGGGACGGGGGAGATCCGCACACAGGTATTGTTTGATTTTCAGGAGGAGGGGGAGGATGAATGCGGAAGGATTCTCGGGCGTCTCGTAAAGCGCCAGGAGCTGCAAAAGCGCATGAAGCTGTACCGGGCAGGCTATCAGCAGACCGAAGCGTGAGGCAGGATTACGCTGTCTACAGATTTTCAGGAAAGGAGCTGGCGCAGGTGATCCTGGCGTATCTGCTCCTGGACGGCTGTATCAGCTACCTGTTTTTCAGCTCATGGATTGCTTTTGCAGCTTTGCTGCCGGGGATGGCTGTGTTTATCCGGGAGCGGAGACATGCGCTTCAGAAGCACCGTACGCAGGAGATGAAGAGGCAGTTCCTGGATGGGATCCAGATGGTCGCGGCTTCTCTGCAGGCAGGGTATTCAGCTGAGAATGCGCTGAGTGAGGCATTGGCGGAGCTGCGCAGGATTTATCCCGGGGATGCGTTTATCGTCCGGGAGTTTGGCCTGATGGAGGCGCAGATACAGATGAGCAGGAACCTGGAGGAGCTTCTCCTTGATTTCGGCAGGAGATGCGCAATCGAGGATATCAGGAGCTTTGCGGAGGTATTTATGACTGTGAAGCGTTCGGGCGGGGATCTGCTTGGCATTATTCGGAATACGGTGTCATGCATCCGCCAAAAGGAGGAGACGATGCAGGAGATCGAGACGTGCCTGTCGGGTAAAGTGATGGAGCAGAATATCATGAGTGTGATCCCTGTCCTGATCCTTGCTTATATCAGGCTGACTTCTCCTGAGTTCATGGAACCGATGTACGGGAACCTGACGGGGACAGCGGTGATGGCGGTATGTTTCCTGGTGTATGCGTTTGCGTATTTCTGGGGGAAGCGGATTATACAGATTGAGGTGTAATACTTGAACAGGGGAATACAGAAAATGGGTGCGTTCCTGGTAGATCTTCTGAAGCTGGATCAGCCGGGAAAGGGGAAACCGGAGCTGCAGCAGGAGCTGTCTGTCCTGTCGGTCGGGAGCAGGACTGCGGTAAGGGATTATTATATCCGCAAGATTACCGTCCTGGCAGGCTGCCTGGCCGCAGGAGTAATACTGACGGTCGTCTGTTATTTTGTATATGACGGCGTCAGCGGTACGGCCAGGATGCAGACACTTGGGCGGCCCGGTTACGGGGAAGGAGACAGGAAGGAAGAGCTGACGGTACAGATCGAAGGTCAGGAGGAGGCAGAACAGCTTGAGGTGACGGTCCAGGAGCGGAAATATACAGATCAGGAGAAGACAGAGCTCCTGGATGCGGCGCTTGAGGAGCTGGAGCCGATCCTGATCGGGACGAATGAATCGCTCGATGAAGTGAGGAGCAGCCTGGTATTTCCACAGAGCATGGAAGACGGCGCGGTCACACTGAGCTGGATGACAGTTCCGTACGGTGTGGTCGGTGATGACGGCTCCATTCTGGCAGCCGACAACGAGGACGGTACGCTGGTGGAGCTTCAGGCGATCCTGACGTGTTCCGGGGAGGAAGCCGTATATACTGCATATGCGAAGGTGTATCCTCCGCAGGTTTCCGGCAGGGAGCAGATCCTGCGTTCTGTCCGGAAGGCAGTGGAGCTGGCTGATGCGCAGGAGAGCTACAGCGCTGAGCTGAGATTGCCGGATTCCGCGGACGGAAGGGCGCTGATCTGGCTGGATGTGACGGAGAATCCTTTTTCCGCGGTGCTCGCGATTTCACTGCTTGCTACAGTTTGTGTGTACCTTGAGATGGACAGTGAGGTCCATAAGCGGGCGCAGAAGAGAAAGGATCAGCTGCTGCTCGACTATCCGGATCTGATGTGGAGAATGACGATGCTGCTCGGCGCAGGCATGAGTATCAAAGGAGCTTTTACGAGGATTTCGGAGGAATACCGGCGGGAGCAGGAGACAGAGAACCGGCAGCACAGGAAACGAGGCGCGCTTAAGATCCGGTATGTCTATGAGGAGGTTGCGCGTACCTGCCATGAGATGCAGAGCGGAATACCGGAGGCGCAGGCTTACGAGCGATTTGGCAAGCGGTGCCAGCTCCCGGAATATATTCGGATAGGTTCGGTGCTCTCCCAGAATCTGAAGAAGGGGGCGAAAGGCCTGACGAAGCTTCTGGAGACAGAAGCGGAGGCCTCCCTGAACGACCGCAAGAACCATGCGAGGGAAATCGGGGAGAAAGCGGGTACGAAGCTCCTACTTCCGATGGTGATGATGCTTGGCGTTGTGCTTGTGGTACTGATGGTTCCGGCCTTCCTGTCATTTTAATCTGCAGTGCCGACACACAGAATATCATTGAAGATCACAGATGTATGTCCTGTGTGCGGCCGCCGGGCAGGTACCTGTCCAGGCATTACCTTTTTGGAAAGGAGGAGAAAAATGGATCATCTCCAGTCATTTCTTGAGGAGGAAGAAGGAGTCGGTGTAGTAGAGATTATCCTGATCCTCGTGGTGCTGATCAGTCTGGTGCTGATTTTCAAAAAGCAGCTCACAAGCATTGTCAACAACATTTTCAGTAAAATTGTGAGCCAGAGCAACAGCGTATAAGGCCGTCGTTCATTTGCGGCTTTATTAAGGAGGAAGCATGGGCAGATACGGGAAAAAGGGATCAATCACAATTTTTTTAAGCCTCACGTGTATTCTGTTTCTGTCCCTGATCTGCGCAGTCGTGGAATCCGCAAGAGTTCAGGGGGCAAGGGCACAGACAGCCAATATAACGGGCATGGGGACATTTTCGCTGATGGGAGAGTTTGAGAGAGAGCTGCTGGAGAAATATGAAATCTTTGCGTTGGATGGAACGTATGGCAACGGCTCTTTCCAGATTCAGAAGGTCAATGACCGTCTGTACGAATATTTGTCCTGCAATGCCAATCCAGGGGAGGATATCCCGGGCGGCTGGTGCTTTGATCCCTGGAATCTTGAGCTTTA
Organism: uncultured Lachnospiraceae bacterium; assembly: GCA_964385485.1. GTDB lineage: Bacteria > Bacillota > Clostridia > Lachnospirales > Lachnospiraceae > Choladousia. The sequence goes on from CAYLPF010000005.1 coordinate 3,200, forward strand.
TGACAGTAAGGTCAGTGGCTACGCGCTTCTGACCGACCAGAAAGGAGAGCCGTTTTATCAGCAGGCAGTCTCTTATATGAAAGCAAATATAGGAGTGATTGCGGTTGACGAGCTGCTTGGGCTTGCGGAGGATGCCGGGGATGCCGATAAATGGCAGAAGGAGTATGAGAAAAACAAGCAGCAAAATGACAGCCAGGTTTCCGGCCTCGAGGGGGAAAAACAGCAGAGAGTGGAGCAGCTGGAATCAGAAGCGGAGGCGGCAGCTCTTGAAAACGGCACGGCTGCTGTGGTACCGGCGGAACCGGAAAATAATCCGCTGAAGGAGATTGCAAAGCTTTGCGGGAAGACTACGCTGGAAATTGTAGCGGGGGATAAAAATATTTCAGACAAAAGCGTGCGGGTACTCCGCCTGCCGTCGAGGCAGCTCCTCAGGAAAGGCACGATGAAGCTGGAAAAGGAGCACAGCGGGACGACAGCGGATGTGCTTTTCCGGGAATATCTGATGCGGTATTTTCCGAATTTTCTCAGTGAAAAGAAGGGAAAGGGACTGGAATATCAGCTGGAATACATCCTCGGCGGACGATCCTCAGACAAAGCAAATATGAAGTATGTGGCCGGGAGGCTTTTACTGCTCCGGGAAGGCATGAATTACCTGTATTGCCTGCAGGACCAGCAAATCCAGTTGCAGGCTGGTTCTCTGGCGCTGTCCCTGACGGGCTGGCTCGGCCTGCCTGCTGTAACGGAGGCTACAAAGCACGCGCTGCTGCTGGCGTGGGCGTATGCTGAGAGCCTGATTGATGTGAGGATCCTTCTGGATAATGGAAAGGTACCGCTGGCAAAGGATATGACGACATGGGCGCTGCCGCTTGAGAATCTCGGACGGATCACAGAGGTCCTCGGTGAGGGAGCGAAGGATAAGGGCAGAGGCCTGTCCTATCAGGATTATCTGAGGATCCTGCTTTACCTGGGATCGCTTGATAATCAGAAGATGAGGGGCCTGGATATGATGCAGACGGAGCTGCAGCAGTCAGAAGCGACGGAATCCTTCAAAGCGGAAAACTGTATCGTAGGTGTCCAGACGGAGGCAAGCTGGGGCTGCAGGCAGGTATTCCTGAGCCTTCCGCAGGCTGTCATGGGGCTGTCATCCTCTGATGTCAGGATCTCGCAGAAGGGAAGTATGTCGTACTGAGGCATCGGGAAATTGCACAGAGTGGAAAATAAGGCCCAAAACAGAAAGAGAGGTGAAAAAGGGTGTTCTTATATATTCGCGAATTGTTCCGAAATTTATTTGAAACGTGTCATTCAATCCTGTTGGAAATATGTGTTAATACAAGAAAGGAATATCTCTCTCCCCATAAGAATCTTATAAAGTCTCTACATCAGCGTAGTATAAGAGCACTCTTTTTTGCCTCTCTGCCCGGCTCCCTCACTGTGGAGGCAGCCGTCGTAGTTCCGCTATTCCTGTTCTTCATGACAGGTGCGCTTCAATACGGAAAGGTTATGGAAACGGCGGCCAGGTTCGGAACGGCAATGGCGGATACCGGAAAGGGGATGGCAGTTGCCGCCTATACAAGGAGGTATGGAGGGGAGACGGATGGACTTGCGGAATTTGCTGTCGGGGCTTTGTCGGCGGCGTATGCACAGAATAAAGTGGTGAAACAGGCCGGGGATATCTCGTGTGTCAGAAATACGAATATGCTTTTGTCTTCATTCCTCCAGGAGGATGAGATGATTGATCTTGTCCTGACCTATCAGATACGGTCACCGATCGGCGTTGTGAAGCTTCCGGGAAGCTTTTTCATACAGAGGGCGAAGGTCAGGGCATGGACAGGGCGGGTTCCGCCGGGAGGAGATGGAGACGGAGATACCGGCGACGGAGATGCGCAGGAGATGGTCTACGTGACGGAAACGGGAACGGTATATCATGACGATCCTGACTGCACACATCTGAAGCTTTCGATCAGGGCTGTCGACATCGGTGCGCTTGACCTGCTGCGGAACAATAACGGCGCGATCTATCATCCGTGTGAGAAGTGCGGCGGCCATTGCGGCAGTACCGTCTATATCACTGAGGAGGGCAACCGGTATCACAGCTCCCTTACCTGCAGCGGCCTGAAGAGGACAGTGCGCCAGATATCAAAGGAGGAGGCAGGCAGCCTGCGGGCGTGCTCGAAGTGCGGGAAAGGAAACTGACATAGAGGAGATAGGGCAGTGTGGAATGGTATCAGTATATTTTAACGGTATCGGTATTTCTGGTTTGTTCGGCAACGGATCTGAAATGGCGGAAGATAGACAGGAGAATCCTGGCGGTTTATCTTGTCCTGCTGTCAGGCGGCCGGGCTGTTCAGGCCGTCGGGGAATGTATGGCACAGGAAACGCCTGCGGCATTATCAGAGGGCATACCGGCAGTCATGGAAATGCTGGCCGGTATGGTACCTGGGATTTGCTGCCTGGTTCTGTCTTTTTTGAGCAGGCAGGGGCTGGGGTACGGAGACAGTATTCTGATCCTGCTGTGCGGTTTGTCTGTTGGTTTTTCTGATTGTATGGCAGTGTTGTGCACAGCATTTTTCTGCTCCGGGATATGGGCGCTCATACTGGTGGGAATTTGTAAAAAAGGCAGGAAGAGTGAGATGGCATTTGTGCCGTTTCTGACAGCAGGGATTCTTATGATCGGAATATTCAGGGGGTAGTGTATGAAAAGTATCCGGCGGGGATTGGACGGGAGCTATACCGTGGAAGCGGCGCTTGTGGTGCCTATAACATTTTTTGCGCTTGCCGCACTGCTTTTATGTACATTTTACGTGCATGACAGAGCTGTGATGCAGAGCTCCGCATGTGAAATCGCTGCGGCGGGGAGCAGCTTCTGTACATCGAAGGAGCGAAAGGAAGCGATGGAGCAGGCGCGGAAGCTGCTGTCGCAGAGCCGCCTGCTCGGCAGCTCCGGCCTGAAAGGAAGCATTTCTGCGGGGGAAAAGGCGGCTTCGGCATCCTGGAGCGCCGTATATCCGTTTCCGGGATTTGTCATGAACTATATCTCCGCAGGGAAGGCGGATATTCAGAAATCCTGGAGCTGCAGGGTATTAGACGCGGCAGAGACGATCCGAAAAATACGTGGCGCGGGAGAACTGTTGGCGAAGGATGCGGGATAAAAGGACAGGAAAAGGGCCCACGGAAGATGAGAAGGGCTGGAAAATTGGCGGCAGGAATCAGCAGACGACCGGAGGGAAGCATTGAACGCGGAATATAAGAGAGATCTTCAAAGCAATTATCTGATTTTGGAATCGCCGGAGAGCGGGGAGGAAAATTATTGCCTCCGCATGGCAGAGACAAATGCAATATCAGGCCTCCTTTCGTTTCATAGCGCAAGAAGGGATGGCAAGCTGTATCTTCACTATGAGATCACATCCAGGCAGCCGCTGCAAAGCGTATATGAGAAGAAACGGATGCGCAGCCAGGATATCCTGATGCTTCTGTCAGGGATTCGGGATACGCTTGATGAGCTGCAGAAATATCTGCTGAGCGCCGATCAGCTTGTGTTTGATCCGCAATTTATTTACCTGAATCCTGACAGAACGAAGGTTCTGCTTTGTTATCTTCCGGGAGTAAAGGAATGTCCGATCACGGTGCTGGCGGAGTTTATTTTGAAAAGGCTGGATCATGAGGATCGGCAGGCTGTGGTACTCGGATACAGCTTTTATCAAAGGTCAACGGAAGAAAATTTCAGCCTCAGACAGACTGTCAGGGATATCCTTGCCTCAGGGCAGGGGAAGATACAGGACGAAAAGAGAAACGGGGGAAGGATGCAGGAGTTGCCGGAGGCGGATACGGGAGCAAGAGAGCAGATAGGGGAAGTGCGTGCAGAAAGATGGCCGGAACAGGTAAGAGAGGCCGGATACAGTGACGGGAAAAACAGGAATGAGTATGGCAGGGAGGACGCAGAAAGCAGGCCTTTCGGCAACTCACAGGGATATCAGAAGGAACCCCGGGGCGGGAAGACAGGAAGCCGGCCGGAGGACAAGGAGAATCCTTACCATGTGATTCACAAGGAGCGCAGGAAGGGATCCCGTGTAAAGGGCAGTATTGACTGGATTTTTGAGCGGATCCATCCGGCAGTGCTGATTTCCGCACTGTTTCTTACGGTTGTGCTGGAAGTGATATTTTATCTTGAAATTATTGAACTGGCAGAGGCGGGCGGGATATTTTTCCTGATGATCTCGGTTGAGACATTGGTGAATAAATGCTGGAGGCATAAAAAGGAAGAAAGGCAAAAACCGGAGCAGTGGTGGGAGGAAGAAGAGAATGAGGAATATTCGGAGTTGCGGGAGGAAATGTATGCGGAGCAGCCGCAGGAAGAGTCAGCAGAAGAAACGCGTTGCCTGGCGCCGGAACCGAAAACCTGTGGGATCCGCCTGGTCTGCATTCCAGACAGGGATGGAAAGGCATTTCCGGATATCTTTGCCGGCGGGACGCCGCAATATATCGGAAAGCAGAGAGGGGAATCGGATATTCTGCTTGACGTGGCGACTGTCAGCAGGGTGCATGCGCGGGTGGAACAGAATGATGGGATCTGTTACGTAAGAGATCTGAACAGCAAGAACGGAACCTTTGTCAATGGAGAGCGGCTCGAGCCGCAGGAGAGGAGAGCTTTCGTTCCGGGAGACAGAATTACCTTTGCGGAGGTGGAATATCAGGCAGTTGAGCTGGGGCGGCGTTAAGTGAAGCGGACAGCGCCAGGTGAAATGACATAGGGACCGTCAGCGGTTGAGACGGAGCAGCAGAGAAGAAAGTACAACAGAGGAAGCGAAGTGTCTTCAGATAAGGCGCTTCGCACGGAACCAGTAGGTATACAGATCTTCAAATCCAAGCGAGGAGTACAGATGATGCGCAATGGCATTCCCTTTTACAACCTGGAGATAGGCATATTCAGCCTCTTTCTTATGCGCTTCGGTGAGAATGGCACTGCAGATGGCGTGCGCGAACCGCTTGCGCCGGCAGCTTGCGTCGACATAGATCGCATAGAGCCCGACATGGCCGCGGTCCATAATGCCGAGCCCGGATGCGACCATTCGTCCGTCAATTTCGATGCTTGCTACGATTGTCTCCTTTGGAATTGCTTTGAACATAGAAGGAACGATGCGGCGAAGCGTCGGATTTGTCGTACCGTTCAGACGGAACAGCGAAGTGATCCATTCATCCGTGATGCGATCCTGAAGTAGCACAATTACATCGTCAGGATAGACAATGAAAGAAGGCAGGCCGGAATTCCTGCCGTAATATTCATATTCGGCGGCAACCGACTGATATGGATGAAAATACTGAAAATCCATTGTCATGACATCAGTCGTGTGCTGGATCTCATAGCCCCTCTGATCAAGCAGTTCATCAAAGGAGGGATCAAGGAGCGGGCTGATCTTGAAAATAGACGGAGTGTGGTAATTGGCATAAATTTTTTCGCAGTAAGCGATCTTCTCCTCAACAGGGATCAGGGATGCGCCGACCTGGGTGACGCTGTTTGTGCGATGTGTATAATTATGTGAAAAGCGGATCAGCCATCCATCATACAGTTCAATTTTGTGTGAGGGCCATGCGTTTAACGATATTTCTTCTATCAACTTGATATATGCAAGATTATTCATAAGTATACTCTTTTCTGTATAATCGTAGTCTGCATGTATGTTACAGATCACTTGTCGTCCCATGGCTTCTTTATAGTTGCCGGTCATGGAATAAATCATAAGTGGATGCGCGGACAGTAATCTCTTTGCATCATACACAAAAGAAAAGAGAAATGCAATACTTGATTTGCCGGAGACAGATGACTATAATCAGGATAAACGCATGGGCACGGGACATATGCAGGCCGCAGGGTACGGCCTGGGTTTCGGGACTGCTGGATATGACAGGCATCTGGAGGGATCTGTTATGCGGGAGATAACTGCTTTTTTGAAGTCAAGGCAGCCGGTGAATCTGATTATTGTAGCGATAAATGTGATTGTATTTGTGATACTCAGTTTGATGGGAGATACGGAGAATGGTTATTTTATGGCGACTCACGGGGCATGCCTGTCAATGGATGTTGCGGAAGGGAAATACTATGAGCTCGTGACGAGTATGTTTCTTCATTTTGGAGCGGAGCACCTGTTTTATAATATGCTTGTACTGATTTTTCTCGGCGATACCCTGGAAAAGATGGCGGGGAAAGTGCGTTATCTGTTGATTTACATGGCAGGAGGGATCATCGGGAATATTGTCTCTGTTTTGTTTGAACTTCATACGGAGGATTATTCTGTATCTGCAGGTGCGTCGGGAGCGATATTTGCCGTGATTGGCGCTCTGGCGTGCGCGGTGATTATCAATAGGGGGAAAATTGCAGATTACTCGGGGAGGCGGCTTCTGATGATGGCGGTGCTGTCGGTTCTGCAGGGACTGACAGCCGGCGGGATCAACAACTGTGCGCATATCGGCGGGCTTGTGACGGGATTTGTGCTGGCACTTGTGTTCTACAGGAAGCTGAAAACCCGTTTTTGACCGGCAAAGCCGCTGCTGTCCCGGCACAGGCGGATAGGGCCGATAGCGCTCCCCTATCCGGTGAGGGGCAGCCGCAGACAGAAATCAGCCCCGGTTTCGGGCTCTCTGGTGCAGGTTGTAACAGAAATACTTCCGCCGTGCAGTGTTGCCACTTTCTTTACGATGGCCAGGCCGAGGCCGGTTCCGTTCTTGCGGTGCGTCACAAACGGATCAAACAGCGTATCGAGATATTCCTTCGGAATACCGGGGCCGTTGTCTTTCACGTGAAATGCGAGAAAGCCGTCTTCTGTGACGGCGGAGCAGGTAATTTCCGGATGCCCGGATACAGTGGCTTCGGCTGCGTTAAGCAGCAGATTGGTAATAGCCTCCTGCAGTTTGACGCGGTCGGCAGGAATTGAGCGCTTTTGGAGAGCCGGGTCGCAGAGTACCGTAAAGCGGATGGATTTTTCGCGCATCAATGCGGAAAAGGATGCGTTGATATTCGATAAAAAGTCCCCGATTACGATCGGAGCCGGTTTCAGATAGCCTGTATTGCTCAGAGAGGAAACATCCTTCAGCATATGGATGACCGAACCCAGATCCTCCTTCACCTGATTCCAGAGATCCGTATCTGTGACGGAGGGCGTGTCCGCTTCAATCAACTGCAGGGAACTGTAAATCAGAGTGAGTGGATTGCGGATCTCATGTGAGAGCTGTGAGATAAAGCAGCGACAGTGGTTTTCGGGGTCATAGCAATTTGCGGAAATATTTTTCATAATGATACACTTTCTGAAAACAATACGGAATAAAGGCTTTGTTCAGGAACGGTAAGAAGTTTATCATTTTTAATGAAAATTATCAACGATAATTGATTGACAAATTGCGACAATATTTTTAATATAAGAAAGTAATGTAACGCTGTCAAGTGTGAAGGAAGAAGGTTGAATATTTTGGGAGAGGACTGTATTTTTTGCAAAATTGCGAATGGGATGGTTCCGTCTGCAACACTTTATGAAGATGATGATTTCCGTGTGATCCTGGATCTCGGCCCCGGGGCGAAGGGACATGCACTGATTATCCCCAAGGTGCACGCGGCGAATCTCTTCGAGCTGCCGGATGACGTAGCTGCAAGAGTGCTGATTGTTGCGAAGCAGGTTGCGGCGAAGCTGAAGGACGGACTTCATGCGGATGGGATCAATCTTGTCCAGAACAACGGCGAAGCTGCCGGGCAGAGTGTATTTCATTTCCACGTGCATATGATCCCGCGGTATGAAAATGATACTGTGAACATCAGGTGGCCGCACGGAGAACTGACGGAAGAAGATAAAAATGAGATAATCGCTTTATTCAGGTAATAATTCTGCCAAAGCTAACGATGCTCAGCCCCTGCACTATGAATATTATATAGGAAACGACTAAAGTCGTTTCCTATAATTTCAAAAATTTCCACCGTGCAGGTGGGAAAATTTTACGAAAGAGATAGGCGGGCTTATGAAAAGCAGATTGTTTGTAGAATATTTTGATCAGTACAAGGATTTCGTAATGCGTATAGCGATGAAGGAGACCGGCGATTATCATGTGTCGCAGGATATTTGTCAGCAGGTATTTGTGGCGCTATATGTAAATATTGAAAATGTAGATAGGAGGCATGTGAAAGCGTGGTTATCCAGGTGTACGAGGAATGCTGCAATCGATCATCTTCGGAGAGTGAAGGTGAAGAAAGAGTATTTCATCGATACGACTCTGGAGGAGGCAGGGAACCTTCTGGTTGAGGAATGTATCGAAAGGCACGAAGAGCAATTGCAGAACAGGATCCTGACTGACAAAATTTTGCAATCGATCCGGGATAAGAATGAGGGATGGTATGAGGCACTTGAGCTGATCTGCATCGAGGGTCTCTCGTATGAGGAAACGGCTGAGAGGCTGGATGTTTCCGTTGCAGTCCTGACTGCGAGGATGTACAGGATAAGGATGTTTGTGAAAAAACGGTTCAGGGATGAATACCAGGGTTATTAGGGTAAAGCAGGAGGCTGCCGCAGAGTAAATTGGGACCTGCGGCAGCCTCGGCTTTTATGCGCAGAGGTACGTTCAAAGCGCATGGGGGTTTGCAGCGGTTTCTTCGATCAGGGAGATGATTTTGCTGACCGCATTGCTTGCAGAGCTTTTCTCCATAGTGAGGATATAGCTGCTGCGGTTTTCGTAGAGCTGCCGGATGTTCGCCAGAAGAAGCTCCGGAGTAATGGATTCTTCTTTCAGCACCTCGCTGAAGCCCTGCTTCTGGAACGATTCCGCATTCAGGATCTGGTCACCGCGGCTGGAAGCTGCCGGGAGGGGGATCAGCAGGCTGGGCTTGCGAAGCTCGAGAAGCTCGCAGATGGCATTTGCACCGGCGCGGGATACGACGATGTCGGCGAGCGCAAAGAGATCGGCAAGTTCCTTTTCAATGTATTCAAACTGGACGTATCCCGGCGTATTGCCCAGCGATTCGTCAAGATTGCCCTTCCCGCACAGATGAACCACATGGAACTGTTTGAGAAGCTGCGGAAGGATCGTGCGTATAGCCCGGTTGACCGCGACAGATCCCAGGCTTCCGCCGATCACGAGCAGCACCGGCTTGCCTGCGGGGAAGCCGCAGAAGTCCAACGCAGCCAGACGGTTGCCGCTGCGCAGCTCTTCACGGATCGGGCAGCCCGTGACGACAGCCTTGCCCTCCGGGAGATATCTGGCGGTCTCAGGGAAGTTGCAGCATACCTTTGACGCCGCCGGGATCGCGAGCTTATTCGCAAGGCCAGGCGTCATATCGGATTCGTGGATAATCACAGGGATATGGAAGACTTTGGCTGCCTGGACGACAGGGACAGTCACGAAGCCGCCTTTTGAGAAAATGATGTCGGGCTTCAGGCCTTTGAGTAATTTCCTGGCCTGAAAATAACCCTTTATGACACGGAACGGGTCGGAAAAGTTTTTCAGGTCAAAATAGCGGCGCAGCTTCCCGGAAGCAATCGCATGGTATGGAATGCCAAGCTCCTCAATCAGCTTCTTTTCGATGCCATCGTAGGAGCCGATGTATTGAATATCGTAGTCAAGCTCCCGCAGGCGCGGAACCAAAGCGATATTCGGAGTGACATGACCGGCAGTACCGCCCCCAGTAAGAATAATTCGTTTCATAAATGTCCTCCAGATTCGATGAATTGTACGGCGGACTGCCGGGTGGCAACGGCCGCAATTACTTACAGTTTAACCGCTATCGTGGAAAAGTCAAGAAGGGACTTAGGTGTTCAATGAGTGAAGAAAACAGAGGGACGAGAAAAGCAAATAAAATAGTGCCGATGCCAACAGCAATGGAAGATCAGGAGAACGATCAGGTCGACGGACTGATCCTTGAACGGCTTGACCGGGAGGCGGATGCTCTTGAGGAGGAACTGAACAACGATCCTTCTCTTGCGGGTGTCAGCCTGTCCGATGATTTCCTGAATGTGATCGTCGGAAAGCTCAAGGAAGAAGGGCTTTGGGAAGACGAGGAAGCGGCTGCGGAGAGAATTGATGGCTGCGGAGGGAACGGAGATAACAGCGAGAGAGAAGAGGAAACGGTGAGCGAAGAGGGGAATGAGAGCGAAGAGGGGAATGAGAGCGAAG
>CAYLPF010000005.1:13442-18285 GCA_964385485.1 uncultured Lachnospiraceae bacterium
GAGCGAAGAGGGGAATGAGAGCGAAGAGGGGAATGAGAGCGAAGGCGCTGCAGCAATGACGCAGGAGGAATTAGACAGGCTGTATCAGATGCTGCCGGAGCAGGACCGCCGTGCAATGGAGAGGGGACGGCGGATTGAGGAAAAGCAGGAGAAGCGCCGCAGGAGAATCAGAAAGTGGGGGATGCCGGTTGGTGTGGCGGCATCGTTGATGGCGTTGGTTTGCGGAGTGGGAATGTCGGGTGAGGCGAATCGGGAATGGTTGTTGCAGACCAGGGATGTGATATTAAAAAATCTGGGATTTAAAATATCCACTAATTTTACGGATGTGGATGGTATTCTGCAAAGTAAAGATATTACGGAACAGGAGGCGCTGAAAAATATAAAAAAGGAGATGGATATGCCAGTGCCATGCTTTGTGGAAATACCAGATGGTTTCGCTTTTTTAAATTATGATATATTGCCTAATAACAGTGGAGCAACGATACTTTATTCTTTTCAGAACAGGATTATAACAGTTAGTATTTTAAAAATGGGGAATGAAAGAGTAGCGTATACAGGAATGGATGGTAATGCAGTTTTGAAAGATACTTTGGAAAATTCGCAGAAAGCTACAATTGAAATATGGCAAAATAATTTAGGCTTTCCTGAGGAAAGCTATCTGGCGAAAGCGGAATATGAGGGGGGATATTATGTAATAAGTGGTATTATGTCATTGGATGAGATAAAAAAATTGGCGCAATCAATATTTTTTTTATAAAACAGCGCAAGTTTTTAAACTGTGGCGCGTTAATATATATGTAAACCAAAAGGAAGGAGGTGGAAAAATGAGACGAGGAATGAAAGCCATGGCATTATTTTTTATGATCTGCTTCATGGTAAGTGCAATGCACGTATCTGCGGCAGATGAAAGGATAGGCACTGTAGTTGATGGATCATTGCTGACGGATGAGGATCATGCGGAGGCTATAGTATATCCATTAGCGAGAGGTTCTTTTCTTAATCTTGGAACAGGAAGTTTGGAGATTGTGGCTGGCAGAACCTTTAGTGTTTCGGGAACAACTACTTGCTATCAGACAGTTGATTCTGTAAATATTACATTGTATGTGCAGCACTTATCCGGCTCGACCTGGGTCACAGATTACAGAATCCCGACGAAAACGGCATATAATACATATTATGTGTCAAACAGTGCCCAGAAATCAGTGTCAGGCGGCTATTATTATCGGGTCGCCGGTACGCATGTAGCTAAGCTGGACGGGAAGACGGAGTCCCTGTACAGCTACTCAGACGGTATCTGGGTATACTGAGCGGAGTCGCCGGCAAACCGTCTGAAGGGAAAATACCACAAGACCTCTCAGGCTTTTCTAAAATGAGCCGCGGCGAGTACCACAGTCCGAGGGCAAGATGCTGCTCGTTGGCAGGAAGACCGGGCTATGTTCGGAATGCAGATCATGCCCATAGTGTATATACAATGAGCGGCAGCTTTGCCTGGCTGATAAACTGCTGATTTGGCGACAGTGTGGAATGAGGGAGAGGCCTGAGGGAGTTCGGAATGGCTTCTGGCCGAATGTGTTTTGTGGTGAGAATTTTGCAGGAGCCATAGTGTCTGGGGCTGAAAAGTTTGGCAGTAACAAATAACACACCAGAGGAGATAGCTTACATTACAACAGCTTTGGTGAAGCATCTATTACAGAATGCGGTGCAGGTCTTGATAAAAGATTTCACGGCAGGAAATGGGGAAATTCCTGCCGTGAGGGCATCGCGCAGGGAGTAAAGGGGAAATGAATGATGAATACGAAATTTTTTCGGTTCCTGTATGAGGAAACCATGTCTTGTTTTGTCCATTTCGGAGAAGTGAAGGATTCAATGAATGGAGAGCATTGCACGTTTTTGTACCTGAAGGGAAGCAGTGGGTCTGCGAAGCTGTCGTCTGCCGGTCACGTGCTTTTTTTATGCCCGAAAACGGTGGATTTTGTCATTTTGGGCAGTGTCGATAATGATGTGATGGCTGCCGCGCGGAGCATTTTGCGTGATGTAGAGATTGGCACGGTCGTGCTGCCACCGGCGACGCCGGAGGAAATGTGGGAGTCTCTTGGAGCAGGCCATATTATTCAACTGTTATACAGCAGTGAAGCGGTTGTGCCAGTTACACAGGCGGAAGGAACCGCTTCTGTGTCAGATACGTATGCCGAAGATGGAGATTCCGTGCCAGGTATGCAGGCGGAAGAAAATGTCCCTGCGCCGGAGCGCGATGTGGCTGCAGGTGTGGAGAAGGATTGTCTGAATATTTCTGCGGCTGGCTGGGGCTTTCGGATACAGTGCTGTGGGGAAAATGCAATTGCAATGCTGCACGGGCCGGAGCGGAGAACGGAAGCGGGGAAGGCTTTGGCGGACGTATTTGAGGACTGTGTTATGAACGTGAAGGTTCTCGATGAAGGGAAACGCTGCTGCCATGAGGCGGAACCGGATGGTTATGCGTGTGCGCTCGGCTGTGTTTATCAGGAAGATTATGATGCGTGCAGATTTAAGCGGACGGATGGGAGTTTTCCGTATCCTGTCGGGGCGATCTTGCTGCCGGAGGCGGGTGGAGAGCTTGCGGTCGGCAGATGGCGGAATGAAGCGAAGGAGGAGCTTGAAGCGGTGCGCTTTGCTGCGGTTTCCCGGTATGATGAGGAGGAACTGCCGCTGGCCGGGGATGGGCGCAGATATTATCTGATCGGCTCGTCGGAGGAACTGAATGACGCGTCGGTTGGCGCAGCTTGCAGGAGCGGATTGAGGCAGGATCTGGTGCTTTTGAAGGATGGCGAGGGTATCTGCTGCTCTGGTATGCTGAAGTATTGTGACGGTTAAGATATTGAACGGTTACATATTGTGAATGCGGGTTGGATTTTCTCTTCTTCTGTGTTCCATACCGGCATTGGGCTACTGGGCTGTCTGGTATATTACGGGGCTGACCTGGCTGATTACAGGGCTCACCTGTATCATGCGGTATGCACAGGGGAAATGGAAGAAGATTGCGCTGGTCGGAGGAGCAGAGTAGTGCTTAACAGTTCAGCCAGGACTTTGCACTCTGCTGCAAAGTCCGCGAGAATACGTAAGTTCAGCAAACAGCAGTGCGTTTGCTGAAGGATATAATTCGGGTGGCAGTCTGGACTTTGCTTTGCTGCCATGTTAAAATAAGTCAGAATGTTTTAAGCGAGGGGGCTTAACAATGAAGCTTACTTTTTTGGGTGCGACGCATGAGGTGACCGGGAGCTGTTTTTATCTGGAGGCGTGCGGGAAACGGATTCTGGTGGACTGCGGTATGGAGCAGGGGCCGGATATTTACGAGAATGCGGATCTGCCGGTGAAGCCGGGGGATATCGATATGGTGCTGCTGACGCACGCGCATATGGACCATTCGGGGAAGCTGCCGCTTCTGTACAAGAATGGTTTTAACGGGCAGATTTTTTCGACGGCGGCGACTGCGGATCTGTGCGAGATCATGCTGCGTGACAGTGCCCATATCCAGATGTTCGAGGCGGAATGGAAGAACCGTAAGGGCAAGAGGGCAGGCCGTGAGGCGGTGGAGCCGCTGTATGATATGGATGATGCGGTCGGTGCGCTGCACTGTTTTGTGAGATGTACCTATGAGAAGGAATACAGGATCTCGGAGGGGATTCGGATCCGATTCGTTGATGCAGGGCATCTGCTCGGGTCATCATCGATCGAGGTGTGGATCTGTGAAAAGGACATTGAGAAAAAGATTGTCTTTTCGGGAGATATCGGCAATGTGCATCAGCCGCTGATCCGTGACCCGCATTACCTCGACTCAGCGGATTATGTGGTGATGGAGTCGACGTACGGCGACCGCAGCCATGACGCGCCGCCTGATTACGCGGCGGCGTTGGCGGAGGTGATCCAGAGGACATTTGACCGGGGCGGCAATGTCGTCATTCCGTCGTTTGCGGTCGGCAGGACGCAGGAGATGCTGTATTTCATCCGGCAGATCAAGCAGGATGGGCTGGTGAAGAATCATGATGGCTTTGAGGTCTGGGTCGACAGCCCGCTGGCGATCGAGGCGACGAATATTTTCCGGGAGCATATGTGGAGTGACTTTGATGATGAGGCGGTGGAGCTGATTCAGAAAGGGGTCAACCCGATTGGGTTTAATGGCCTGAAGACATCTGTGACGAGTGATGATTCCCGTGCGATCAATGAGGATGTGAAGCCAAAGGTGATCCTCTCAGCGAGCGGCATGTGCGACGCGGGCCGGATCAAGCATCACCTGAAGCACAACCTGTGGAGGCCGGAATCGACAGTCCTGTTTGTCGGGTACCAGGCGGTCGGGACGCTTGGCCGCAATCTGCTCGAGGGCGCAACGAACGTGAAGCTGTTTGGAGAGGAGATCGAGGTCAAAGCGGAGATCTGCAGGCTGCCGGGGATCAGCGGGCACGCAGATAATCAGGGCCTGATAAAGTGGATCTCGCATTTCAGGGAAAAACCGCAGAAGGTCTTCGTTGTGCATGGTGAGGATAGTGTGTGTGACCTTTTCTGCAGCAGGCTGCGGGATGAGCTGGGGCTTGACGCGTACGCGCCTTATTCCGGCACGGAATTTGACCTGGCGCTGGGCCGTTTTGTGTATCAGGCGGAGCCTGTGCGACTCAGGAAGGAGCAGCAGGTGACGGCCACCTCGAAGGTTACGAAGACGTTCGCGAGACTGCAGGCTGCCGGACAGAGGCTGATCGGTGTGATCCGCCAGAATGAGGGCGGCGCGAACCGCGATCTCGAGAAGTTTGCGCGGCAGATCCATGAGCTGTGTGACAGATGGGAGAGGCGGGAGTGAGACACTTCAGGAGAGCCG
>CAYLPF010000005.1:18385-19874 GCA_964385485.1 uncultured Lachnospiraceae bacterium
GCCGGAGTAGCCGGAAGGCGGCTGCAAGATGAGATTGGCGGAAGGGACACGGGAACAGGACGGGAAGGAACAGATTACAGGTACGAGAGAGGTTTCTATGTATTTGAAGAGAAACAGGGGAACAGCCGTCCGGCGGGGGCTGGCTTGCGTGATCCTGGCGGCGGTGTTGTCGGCGGCCCTGGCTGGCTGCAGTGTGGTGGAGCGTGTGAAGTATGAGGTCTCCGGAAGCGGTGTGGAGAGCTGGGAGAGCGCTGCGATCGAGGCTGGGGTAGCCACGTCAGTGGAGGAATATTATTATGACCATCTGCCGGAGGAGCTGCATGAGGCGTACCGGGAGATCTATGTGCGCATCATGCGCGGCGAGGACTCGGGCGATTTGATGGCTTCGGTGACGGTTGATGATTTCTGGAGGGCGTATTATGCGGTACTGTCGGATCATCCGGAGATTTTCTGGATCGGGACGAAGGCGCAGGTCGAGGAGTCGGGCCTGACGGGCAGGGTCGTCGGGTACAGCTTCGAGGTTACGGTGCCGTCGGAGGCGCGTGCCTCGATGCGGGAACAGCTTGAGGCGGAGGCCGATGCGTGCATCGGGCAGATCGCGGCGGATGCTTCGCAGTACCAGAAGATAAAGTTCGTTTATGAGTATCTGATCAATACGGTGGAGTATGATTTATCCAGCCCGGATTCACAGAATATTCAGAGCGCATTGCTCTACAAACGGTCTGTCTGCGCCGGATATTCCAAGGCGTTCCAGTATATTCTGAACAGGATGGGGCTTTTTTGTACCTATATTACAGGGACAATTGTGGATGGCGGCGATCATGGGTGGAACATGGTGCGTATCGATGGCAATTATTATTATGTGGATGTGACATGGGGTGACCCAGTGTTCGCGAACCAGATGGAGAATACGGAGGACGGCGTGATCAATTATAATTATCTGTGCTGCACGGAATACGACCTGTTCAAGACGCATATGCCGGGTGATTCTGTGGAGCTGCCGCAGTGCACGTCGGATGATTATAATTACTACAAGCTCAACGGGCTTTATTATGAGACATTTGATTATGATACGATTTACAATGTGCTGATGAACTCGGTCTGGAACGGAGAGGCCAGCGTTGTGATGAAGTTCGGGAACAGTGAGGCGTATGAGACGGCGAAATATGAGCTGTTTGAGAACGGGATGCTGAATGATCCCGGGGGATATCTGATGGAGATAAACGGAGTCAGCACATGGAATTACAGGTATCATACGGAGGACAATTTTTACCTGATTACGATATACTGGTGAATGTCCTGCATGAGCTGATGTACGACCTGTAATACGAACTTCCTATACGGAAAAGGGATTCAGCTTTTGACGGGTAAATCATTTTATGAAATGATGAACTGGGGCTTCCAGTATGAAGCCGATAATGAAAAGATTATGCAGGAGCAGGTCGAAAATGGAACATCAAAAGACCCCGGATAAAATCAAAATACGCGG
>CAYLPF010000006.1:0-17864 GCA_964385485.1 uncultured Lachnospiraceae bacterium
TCCTCGTCTGGCGCCTTTCGGCCTGCCAGCCGCGACCATTTATCCTGCTTACGCAAGCGATTCTATCACGGGAGCTTTCTTTTTGCAAACACTTTCTCTTTCGCACATGTTACAGATCGAAGCATCCGCCGCCGATAAACTCCCTGATCAGGGAATTATTCGGGATGTCATCGCCTGGGATCGGCAGGAAATAATCCAGGAACTTCAAAAGGCGCTTTGCTTCCTCATACTCCTCCTGCTCCGGCCCGATGGAAAACAGCAGCGGCTCCGCATACTGCTTAAGCACCGCCAGCTCATAGATCAGTGCGGAATTGAACATGATATCCGCCTTTTCCTGATACGGGAAGATATTGCTCTCCTCGCCTCTGCGGACGGAAGGCCACATCTCGATCGTCTTGCGGGCATCCGCCCCCCTGGTCCTGGCGTCCCGCACGATACGGCGCAAAAGCCTGCCGTCCGTCGTCGGGATCCTGTTGTGCTCATCAATATTCAGCTGTGTCAGCGCACTGATATAAATCTTGAACTTGCTCTCCTTCGGCAGCCGGTATGTCAGTCTGTCATTCAGGCAATGGATCCCCTCTATGATCAGGATATCGTTTTCTCCCAATGTCATATATTTCCCCTTGTATTCCCGCTTACCTTTTTTGAAATCAAAGGCCGGGAGTTCCACCGTCCTGCCGTCAAGAAGATCCATCATGTCCTGATTGAGCTGTTCGATATCAATTGCCTCAAGACATTCGAAATTGTATTTTCCATCCGCATCCAGAGGCGTCTTTTTCCGATCCACGAAATAATCATCCGCCGCAACAGGATGGGGCTTTAAGCCGTAGACGGAAAGCTGGGTAGACAGGCGATGCGAAAACGTTGTCTTTCCTGAGGATGATGGGCCTGCGATCAGCACGATCTTTTTCTGCGGTGAAGCCGCGATCTGCGCTGCCATCTCCGCAATTTTTTTCTCGTGGTACGCCTCCTGGATCATGATCAGATCTTTTACCTTATGGTTCACAATGTAGCTGTTCAGCGAGCCAACGGTCGGGATCCCCAGCCGCGCCCCCCATTCCATGGAATCCTTCTGCACATGGAATATTTTAAGCTCCGGCCGGAATTCCGGCAGCTGTTCCGGCTTCTGTCTGGACGGGAACAGCAGCACAAAACCATCCTCAAACAGCTTAAGGTCAAAATAATTCAGGTAGGAAGTGTCCGGCAGCATATACCCGTAAAAATAATCCTCGAAGTTCGCAAGATTATAGATGTTGACCTTGGAAGCCCTGCGGTACCGGAACAGCTCTTCCTTATCATACATCCTGTATTCTGCAAATTTTTTCCGCGCCTCATGGGTATTCTCCGACGTCTTACGGATGGGCTGCGCCTCGCGTACGAGCTGTTCCATATACGCTTTGACCTCATCCAGAAAAGCCTGAGTGAGCTTTGCTTTTCCCTGCATTGTACAGTAATAACCGCCGCTGACGCTGAAATGCACGCCTACCCGGTCAATATTGCTGTTATCTCCCACCGTATGGTAGATCGCTTTCAGCATCAGCATAACAAGGCTCCGCACATACGTACTGTATCCTGCCTTGCTGCTGATATCCAGAAATTCCAGTTTGCTTCCGTCCACAGCCTTTTTGTGCAGCTCCCGAAGCCGTCCGTCCTCCCGGACAAGTACAATGGGATACTGCGCTTCCGCCTGATGCGCTGCGGCGATCTCCTTATATTTTATGCCGTTTTCATACGTCTCACTCTTTCCGTTTATTTCAACAGTAATCAATTTCTGCTCCATATATGACTCCCCTTTCAGCAAAACCTAAAACAGCACAAACGGGTCTGCTGTCTCTGTTTCCCGGATCTCCAGCTCCGGAAACAGCTTTTTCAGATGCTCCGCCATCTGGCGGATAAAAATATGCTCGATCCCGTAATGCCCGGCATCTATTATAAGCAGTCCCTGGTCGACCGCATCCAGCCCGTCGTGATGTCCGATATCGCCCGTCACAAGGATATCCGCCCGGGCTGCCAGCGCAGGCCTGATCATACTTTTCCCTGAACCCGGTGAGACAGCCAGACGGAAAACCTCTTTCTCCGGATTCCCGAACAGCCGCACACCTGACAGATCAAACGCCTTTTTGACATATCCGCAGCATTCCCGGGCCGTCATTCTGTCCGGCAGGTTCCCCACGCTTCCGATCCCGTAAGCACGGCCTTCCTCATCGGCTCCCGTCACCTCCAGGATCTGCGTCCTCTCCAGCTTCAGCGCTTTCCAGGCAAGCTCTGACATTTTTGCCGCGTCATAATTCGTGTGCATGGCGTAATGGGCGATGCCATTCTCCGCCATCATCAGGACCTTCCGTCCCGGATAATCTTCACTGTTCACTTTCCTGATCCCTGACATCAGAAGGGGATGGTGCGTGACCAGAAGATCCGCACCCCATGAAATGCATTCCTGTATCGTATCCTCCGTCGCGTCAAGGGCTACATATATTTTTTTTACGCTGCGGTCCATCCGTCCCACCTGAAGTCCCGGATTATCCCAGTCCATCGCCATCTGCGGCGGATAATCCCTTTCCAGCTCTGCAATGATCTCTTTCACCTTCATGTCTGTTTTATCCTTTCTGTCTGTACCTTCCGTTTTCTGTTATCCAGATCCCTGTCCTTGCGGTTTTTCGTATAAGCCCAGCGCCTGCCTTATCAGCTCCAGCTCAGTCTCCACCTCACGCCGTCTTGCCGACGCGGCCTCAGCCGTCTGTCCTTCCAGAGAATCCAGGATGCGCTCATTCAGCCGCTTTTCCCGAAGCAGGTAATCCTTCAGCACCGGATGGCGCCCTTTCAGGAGAAGCGGACCGAACCTCAGCTCCATTGGAGACATTCTGCCGCGCTCCTTCGCCGTCTGCTGTCCATCCCCGGCACTTAACGGGACAGCCCGCATCATGGGATAATATTTTCCCTCCTCACAGACCATCTCTTCTCTTACGATCTTCCACCCTGCGTCTTCAATATATGTGCGCACCATTTTTATGTCAGACTGCGGCTGCAGGATCAATTCTCCGCATCCTTCCAGCCTGTTTTCTCCATCACGCAGGATACGCACTGTCAGCGGGCCGCCCATGCCGGCGATCACAATACTCCCGGCTTCCCCCCGCTCCAGAGCGCCGAGCCCGTCCGAGAGCCTTGTCTCTATTTTCTCTTCCAGAGCAAACCGTGCTATGTGCTCCCGGGCCTTCTCCAACGGTCCCCGGTTCACATCCAGCGCGATCGCCCTGGGAATGTTTCCTCTCTCTGCCAGATAAATCGGTATGTATGCATGGTCGGTACCAATATCCGCCAATACGCTGCCGGAAGTTACCATATCAGCAACTGCCTCCAGCCTTTTTGATATCTGCATATGATAACTTCCCCTAATCAAGATAATCCCGGAGCTTTCTGCTCCTGCTTGGATGCCTCAGCTTTCTTAAGGCTTTCGCCTCGATCTGCCGGATCCTTTCCCGCGTTACATTGAATTCCCGTCCTACCTCTTCCAGCGTACGGCTCCGTCCATCCTCCAGTCCGAACCGCAGACAGAGCACACGCTGCTCCCTCTCTGTCAGGGTAGAAAGCACGGAGGCAAGCTGTTCCTGTAAAATCGAGTACGTGGCAGCCTCCGCCGGAACGGGGATGTGCTCATCCCGGATAAAATCGCTTAAATGGCTGTCATCCTCCTCGCCAACCGGCGTCTCCAGAGAGACAGGCTCCATGGAAATATTTAAAATCTCCTGTACCTTCTGCACCGGCATCCCAAGCCTGTCCGCGATCTCCTCTGTTTTCGGTTCTCTTCCAAACTCCTGAAGAAGAGACCGGGAAGTACGGATGACACGGTTCATGGATTCCACCATATGAACCGGTATACGGATCGTCCTCGCCTGATCCGCAATCGAACGCGTGATCGCCTGGCGGATCCACCAGGTCGCGTATGTGCTGAATTTGAAGCCCTTCTGATAATCAAACTTCTCCACAGCCTTGATCAGTCCCAGATTTCCCTCCTGGATCAGGTCGAGGAGCTGCAGCCCCCGCCCTGTATACCGCTTCGCAATGCTGACCACAAGCCGGAGGTTCGCCTCCGCCAGACGTTCCTTTGCCGATTCGTCTCCATCGCTCATACGCTTCGCAAGACGCAGCTCATCCTCAGATGACAAAAGCGGGATCTTCCCGATTTCCTTCAGATACATCCGCACCGGATCATCCGTAGGGAGCCCCTCTGAAATCTCCATGCAGGATTCCAGCTCCGGTTCTTCCCCGTCTGACGCAGGAATATCTTCATCGATGGGTGATGTGTGCAGAATATCAATGCCTCCCGTCTCCAGAAAATCCAGAACCTTCTCATATTCCTCCGCACTGATCGCCAGACCACTGAAGAAGTCCTGAATCTCACTGTACTCCAATACGTTCTTCCTGCTTCCTGCCAGTACCCGCAGCTCATCCAGCTTCTTCTGTAGATCGATTGTCTGTGCGTCCATCTGTTTTCCTGCCTTTCCAGTCAGAATTACCCGGCTTCCTGTAGCTTATAGTTTATCCGTATTACAGAGAAATATGCAGCTTTTCCAGCTCCTGCAGCCGCCTCTTTGCGTCGACCAGCTTCTGCAGTCCGGCGATATCAGTCGGATCCAATGTAGCCGTTCGCTGAGCAATCCCGTGCTCCATCACCTTCCGGATCGTTTCCTGAATCGCTTTTTCCTGTTCCTTAGGCGATTCGACGGGTACCGCCGTATTAAACAGCTGCGCAACCATGCGCTGCTGCTCCGGATCTGTAAAGTGACTTGTGATCTTTGCGGGATTCAGCTCGCCATGCTCCAATTGCTCAAACAGCATCGAAGCCACTTCCCGGTAAAGCTCGTCCGAAAAGTCCTCCGGACGAATATACGCAGATACTACAGGGAACAGCTTCGGATACTCTGTCAGCCACGTCAGGATCAGTCTTTGTGACTTGCGGATACCATCCTCCTTCTCCGGACGGCTCTGCGCCCTCACCGGAACCTTCCGGGCCGGAACGCCCTGCATCAGCACATTCATTACCATTTTCCGCATTCCCTCAAAGGAAATCCCGAACCTTCCCGTCACAGCTTCGATATAATTCTCACGTTCGATCTCCATATCGAATTCTGCGATCCTGGCGGCAACAGCCTGGAAGAATTTCGTCTTGCTGTCCGGATCCCTCATGTCATATGATTTCTGCAGGATGGAAAGCTCAAATAAAAAGCTGTTCTCTGCCTGGTCAATGCGCTCCTGAAATGCTTCCGTCCCCCGGGTCTTGATGAATTCATCCGGATCCTTGCAGGGATCCATATGCAGCACCTTCGAGGATATACCGGCAGCCTTCAAAAGCGGGATGGCCCGCAGTGCGGCCCGCACGCCGGCCTCATCGCTGTCATACGTCAGGATCACCTCGTCCGTATACCGTTTCAGAAGCACCGCATGCTGGCTCGTGAGCGCCGTCCCCAGCGAAGCCACGGCATTTGTGAATCCGGCCTGATGCATGGATATGACGTCCATGTATCCCTCACACACCAGAAGATATTTCTTCTTGGACGTTCTGGCAAAATTCAGGCCGTACAGGTTGCGGCCCTTATCAAATATCACTGTCTCCGGCGAATTCAGGTATTTCGGCTTCGCGTCCCCCATCACCCGGCCGCCAAAGCCAATGACCTTATTGTTGACATCCATGATCGGGAACATCACCCTGTTCCAGAATTTGTCATACATGCCCTGTTTTTCGCTGACCTGCATCAGCCCGGACTCCTTCAGAAGCTGGTCAGAGATCCCCTGCTTTTTCAGGTACCGGTACAGCGCATCGCTGTATGGCGCGGCGTAACCGAGGCCGAATTTATTCATCGTCTCATCGCTCAGCTGCCTGTTCTTTAAATACTCCATGGCCTTCGCGCCCTGAGGGGAACGCAGCATATAATAAAAATATTTTGCCGCCGTCTTATTGATATCCCGGACAGAGCTTTTCAGGTCGCGCTGCCGTCTGGCCTCCTCCGAATATTCCTGCTCCGGGAGCGGGATACCGGCACGCTCCGCCAGCAGCTTCAGCGCCTCGGGGAACGTATAGTTCTCATATTCCATGATAAAGGTAAATACATTTCCCCCCGCGCCGCATCCAAAGCAGTAATACATCTGCTTCGACGGGCTCACCGAAAAAGAAGGCGTTTTTTCATTGTGGAACGGACAAAGCCCGAAGTAGGAGCTGCCCTTGCGCTGCAGCTTCACATACCCGGAGATCACATCCACAATATCATTTCGTGACCTTACTTCCTCTACAACATCATCTGAATAGTACATACTCTCACCCCTGCCATGACTCCGGCACGAACAGCTCTTTATATTTATGGATCGAATACGGATCCGTCATACCTGCAATATAGTCGCAGACCACACGTTCCTGTGGCTCACCCTTTTCCTTCATCAGATACTGATACTCCTCGGGGAGCAGCTCCGGCTGCCGGTTATAAAAATGATACAGCTCCTGTATCATACGAACCGCCTTATCCTCTTCACGCTTTGCCACATTATTACAGTATACATGCTGGAACATAAACGCCCGCAGATATTTCATGGCGGACTCCATGCGTTCTGACATGGCGATAGCCCCCCGTCCCTCGCTGTGCTCCACCACATCATGTATCAGAGTATTCAGCCGCGCTCTCGTCGTATCCCCCATGATCCTGCGGCTTTCCTCAGGAATATCCTCTTCACTCAGGATCCCGGCGCGCTCCGCGTCATCAATGTCATGGTTGATATACGCGATCTTATCACAGTACCGGACGATCTGCCCCTCCAGTGTATGCGGTGTCCCTGACGTACGATGGTTGCGGATACCGTCACGCACCTCCCAGGTCAGGTTCAGCCCTTCGCCGCCCTTTTCCAGGAGTTCCACGACGCGGACGCTCTGCTCATAGTGGGCAAAACCAAAAGGGCACACCTCATTTAAAGCCCGCTCACCGGCATGTCCAAAAGGAGTATGCCCCAGATCATGGCCAAGTGCGATCGCATCCGTCAGATCCTCGTTCAGCCGCAGTGCCTTTGCGATCGTTCTTGCAAGCTGCGAGACCTCCAGCGTGTGCGTCAGCCTCGTCCTGTAATGGTCTCCTTCCGGGATCAGAAAAACCTGTGTTTTCTGTTTCAGCCGCCGGAACGACTTGCTGTGCAGGATCCTGTCGCGGTCTCTCTGGTACACTGTTCTGATATCACACGGTTCCTCCTCCCGGTCCCGTCCCCTTGAATTTCTGCTGAAGGCTGCATACGGACTGAAAGTGGCGAATTCCTGTTCCTCAGTTTTCTCACGTATCGTCATATTCCTTCACCTCTTTTACTATTATATTCTATACATGCGGTATTTTTCCATTATTTTTCGATTTTTTTTGAAAATTTTCACATTTTCCGGTTCTTCCCTGCGTCCGGGCCGCCGGCAGCTATCCGGTATCAACAATCGTCTCCACAGTGAAAGCCTTTCCGTCTGTCGTGATCCTCACAGCTCCGCAGGCGGCTGTCACCAGGATATCGCTTCCGGCTTCTTCCAGCCGCTGCAGCGTTTCCCCGGCAGGATGCCCGTAAACATTATCTTTGCCGCAGGAGATCACCGCCAGCTTCGGCGATACCTGCTCCAGAAATTCCCTGGAGCTTGCCCCGGCTGATCCGTGATGCCCGGCTTTCAGTACATCCGCCTGGAGATCCATTCCGGAAAGAGCCAGCCTTTTCTCCGCTTCTCCTTCCAGATCCCCCGTAAACAGCATCTGAAACTGCCCGCAGGAGAGCATCAGCACCATGGAATCCTCATTTCTGTCGCCGGTCAGCGTATCGGAGGAGGGCGCCACACAGCAAAGCTCCCAGGATTTCCCCACTATGCAGTCTCCTGCTTCCATACGCCATACCGTGATCTTATTTTTATCCGCCAGATTCTTAAGCTCTGTGAAATCGTCCTCATCCTGACAGACCGGCAGGACAATATTTCTGACAGAAACGCCGTGAACATTTTTTCCGTTGAATCCGCAGCTGTATGCTTCCAGATATTCTGTGATCCCATTGATATGATCCTGATCCGCATGCGACAGAAAGATATAGTCGATCATTCTGATCCCGTAATATTTTACCGCCGGTTCTACTGTATATTCCCATATGCTGCTCTCTGAAGTGCTTCCGCCATCTATCAGGCAGTTTTCTCCCGATGGAAGGCGGAGCAGCGCACAGTCTCCCTGGCCTACATCGAGACAATCGACCTGAAGGTCTGCCCGTGGGTGAAATCCCATCAAAAATATACAAACTGCCCCGCAGCATACCCATATCGGCAAAGCAGGCCACTTTCTCTTCTTTCGCCTCAGCATACAGATGACCGCCAGGATAACGCCGTAATATAAGATGATGCACACCGGGCCGGGTCTCCCCGCCACCCATACAGGCATTGGAAGCTTCTGCTCCAGAGTACAGAGCCATTCAAAGCAGGCAAGCAGATAATAGACAGGAGATGCCAGAAAAATCCCTGCCTGTAAGGAAATGAGTCCGGCCACGGCCGCTGCCAGGCCAAAAGACATCAGTACTGCCATAAGCGGAACAACCGCCAGGTTCACAAGAATACTCCAGGGTGACACCTGAAAAAAGAAATAAAGGGCACATGGCAGTGTCCCCAGCCACACCGCCGCTGAAGCTGCCATAGATTTCCCCGCTGCCGTCCTGATCCGGCACGATTCTGTTATCGAAGGTACAAGGACCGCCAGCGATAGGATCGCGGAAAAGGAGAGAAGGAAGGACGCCTGGAACAGATTCCTGACGTCTGCGCCCACCAGGAAAGCCGCGGCGGCTGCCAGCCCCGTTATCATATCGTATTTTCTCCCGCAGACCTGCGCTCCCAGCCAGACGAAAAACATGACCATAGCCCGCACGGCTGACACGCCGGTTCCCGCCATTATCACGTAAAATATCAGCACACTGCCGGAAAGTACCGCAGCAGCTCCAAAGCGCAGGCCCAGCCGTCTCAGGAGACGGTAAAGGCTCATCCCTACCAGCGAAATGTGCAGACCGGATATCGCCAGAATATGCGAAATCCCTCCCTCCTGATATAGATCCTTCCATTCCCGCTCCATCCATCCCTTTTCACCAAGAATGATAGCTGAAACAGTACGCGCTGTCCGCTCTTCCAGAATTCTCTCATAGGATTCCCTCATCATGCGGCGGAGACGGCCGGCGGCTCGTGCAGCTCCATTCCCTGCAGAACGTGAAACAGAAAAATCTGTACATTTCAGTGTCCCCAGGATATTCTGCGCGGAATAATAAGCCTGCGCGTCGAACTGCCCCGGATTTGTCGCACGGTCATACGCCCTGAATTTTCCCTGCGCAAAAACCGTATCTCCGGGCAGTATATCCATATCCCTCTCTGCATCTTCAATTGTAATACTGAGTTTTAAGTCAGACGGTAAAGATATATCAGATGTTTCTCTTTTTTGAATTGTCAAATGACCTACAGACAGGCGTAAGCCTGCAGATACTGCATTACATTCTGAAAGAATTCCGTAAACGGAAATCGTTTTGCTTTTTGCGGCTTCCTCCTCCATAAGAGCAACTGCCGTATGGTATGGGGAGCCGTTTTCACGGCTCCCCGCCTTATATAGCATGACCATGAACAAGAGGAATAAGACGCCCATATAAACAAAGGGTCTTTTCAATCCATCACTCTCCTGTTTCTTCCTGCCCCGCGCTTTCGGTCTGCATCTCATCCTGCTCAATGAAAGAGCGGTTCATCGTAAATACCTGATTCAGATCAACGGTATCCCGGAACAGCGTATCGCTTTCTCCGGCAATTTCGAATTTTACGCCGGTAATATTGTCGCATGTCTCACAAATAGAATCCACAATCGCATACAGCGCCGCTTCCGGATCCAGCGGGCTTTCTGACGGAGCGCTGTTGAATCCCTCATCAAAACTGATGGTACAAACGCCATCCTGAATATATACATTCTGTATCCTGACATTGCTTCCAAGCACTGGCTTAAGGCCTGACTCCTCCGGCCCTTCAATAAGCTGTTCCACAACGACCCGTTCCAGAACCATATTGCTGGAATAATGCAGGTTCCGTGTTTCTCTCGCGATCCGGTCGCCCTGCGCATTCGCGAAATACAGGATCAGCGTCGCATACAGATAGGAATTGATCCCGCCCTCTTTCGTGTCGATGAAGGAGCTGGCATCCATCGCCGGAACCGGCTCGCCTTCCTCATCCCTTAGCTGCTCCTTATCCACCGTGATCATCACTTTCGTGACGCCCGGGACCTGCGAGAAGGTCTTGACCACGGCTGCCCGCAGCAGCACCTCATTCGTATTGCTCAGGCTATAGTAGCCCGTGGAAAAATCGATCCGCAGCGCGTCGATTCCCCTCTCGTATCCATTGATAGTCACATCCTCCGGCACAGCGCTGATATAACCGGACGGAGCGGTCTTCAGCTGCTCCATCAGTTCATCCATCATCTCTTCAAAGGTCTGTGCCTGAGGATTGTAATCGGACTCCATCAGACGCGTTCCCGTCGCATTGACATAATATACCTTATAACTGCTCTCCGGCTCCTGTTTTTTCCCGCAGCCTGCCAGCAACAGCATTGCGGCAGCCAGCAGCCAGAGAAGCATCTTTTTTATTTTCACCAAATGCCTCCTGTCCCATAAAGCCTACGGTACGTATTTCAGCGGGATGCGCACTGTAAATGTCGTGCCCTCCCCTTCCTTACTGTAGACCTTGATCGCACCGTGATGCATAAGTACCGCGCTGCGCGTAATGGCCAGCCCCAGCCCCGTACCGCCGATCTCTCTTGAATGAGATTTATCGACGCGGTAGAACCGTTCAAATATATGCTCCTGATCCGCCTCCGGGATTCCTATGCCGGAGTCCTCCACCTTGACATAAAAATACTTACTGTCAATGTTCAGGGAGACGTGTACCCAACCGTTCTCTTCATTGTACTTGATCCCGTTCTCCACAAGATTTGACAACGCCAGCGTAAGCTTCGTCTCATCTACCTCCGCCATGATCGGCTTGAAGCTTTCGAGCACAAGATCAATGTTCCGTTTGGCCGCGATCGGACGCAGTCTCTTGAGGATCAGCTCGATCAGCTGATTGATATTTGTCTCCTGAATATTGATATCCGAGGATTTTTTATCCATCTTGACAAGTGAGAGAAGATCCGTGATGATCTTGTTCTCACGGTCGATCTCCTCCGCAATGTCGCCCATGAATTCCTTATAAAGCTCCACAGGCGCGTCCTCCTCGGCCAGCAGCGAATCCGCCAGCACCTTCATGGAAGTGATCGGCGTCCTCAGCTCGTGGGAGACATTTGATACAAATTCCTGCCGGGAATCCTCCTGGATCTTCATGCGCTCCAGCATACGGTTGTACGCCTCAGAGAGCATTTTTGTCTCCGTATAATCAGGGATCGAGATCTCCTGTTCAATCACGCCGCCGCGCACCTCTTCCAGTGACTGCGTGATCTTGCCGAATGGCTTCGTCAGGACTCCGGCGAGATAGTACGCGGTCGCCAGGATCATCAGCGTGAGCAGGATCTGAAGGGTCAGGACGGTATTGCTCAGAGAATCCTTTCCATCCTTGATATCCTGCGTGGACAGGCTGACGATCATGATGCCGTCCGTATCCTTCGTATCCGGATCCTTCACCGGAAGAGTCAGCTCAAGGAACTCATTTTCGCTGTTATAATTGGAGGAATCACTGCCCAGAAAACACTGCAGCACTTCCTCTGAAATAATCACCTTATCCTCATCGATCTCAAACGTATCCCGGACGATCCTGAAGTTGCTGTTGACAATGATCACCCGCCCATTATAGATATTGGCAAGCTGCACGAGCTGTTTGTCCACCTGCGGATTGGAGGACACATCCCGGATATAACCGGAGCTGCCCACCTGATCCACGATCTGCTGGCACTGGCTCTGTATCAGCAGCGTCTTCTGATCAATGGCCATATCCTCATAGTTCTCCAGTATCACATATTTCATCAGAAAAATCGGAATTATCCCCACAAGCAGCACAATAATAAAAATACGTGTACGAAGGCTGCCGAGATACCTGAGCGCTTTTCCTTTAATGCTGGAAATAATAACCCACTCCCCACTTCGTATGTACGTATTTCGGCTCACTCGGATTTGCCTCGATCTTTTCACGCAGTCTCCGGATGTGTACATCTACCGTCCGGACATCTCCCGGATACTCATAGCCCCACACGATATTCAACAGATTCTCTCTGCTGTATACCTTATTCGGATTGAAAACAAGAAGCTCCAGAACATCGAACTCTTTCGCTGTCAGATTCACTTCTTTTCCGGCAATACTGACTCTTCTCCCGTCGCAGTCGATGGCAAGATCGCCCACCTCGACGATCTTTCCCTTCGGTTCGGCTGCCGCTTTCTGTGAAGTCCTGCGGATGATCGCTTTCAGCCGCGCCTTGACCTCGAGAATGTTAAAGGGCTTCGTAATATAATCGTCCGCGCCGTATTCCAGGCCGAGGATCTTATCCATATCCTCGCCTTTTGCCGTCAGCATGACGATCGGAACGTCAGAAAACTCTCTTATCTGCTGGCAGACCTCAAGCCCGTCAAGCTTTGGCAGCATCAGATCCAGAAGAATAATATCGTATTCCTTTTCTTTCGCCATACGAACTGCCGCTTCCCCATCGTATGCACAGTCTACCTCCATGTCATCCTGCTCCAGGCTGAACCTTATTCCCTTCACAATCAGTTTCTCATCGTCTACTACCAAAACTTTTTTACCCATGATTTCACTCCTTTAAAACCTACACCGTGATCCTGTCTGCTATTTTTGAAAATATGGCCTGTTTGATACCGGGAATATTCTGAATCTCTTCTATGGAAGAAAAGCCTCCGTGCTCCGTCCTGTATTGAATGATTGCCTCCGCTTTCACTTCCCCGATCCCGGGCAGTGTCATCAGCGTCCCAATATCCGCCGTATTCAGATTTACCTTGCCATCTGCAGCCCCCGCATCTGTCTGCTGCGCTGTATTGCCGGCGCCCGAAGCCGCCCCCTGCGGCATCACACTTCCGGTTCCCATAACATTTCCCTGCGGCAATGCGCTGCCTGTGCTTCCGTCCTCACGCATCTGCTGTGTCTCATCCTTTGTACAGATATAGAGCTGCTGTCCATCCTGAAGCTGCCCCGCCTGATTCAGCCATTCCTCGTCTGCATTTTCCGCAAAGCCTCCGGCCAGCTCCACTGCCTCGAAAACCCGCATACCGGAATGCATCGGATACACCCCGGGACAGTTCACTGCCCCACAGACATATACGTATCCTTCCGTCTCCCGGAGCGTGCTCTCATCTTCTCCGGCTGTATTTTCCGATCCACTGTCTGAACCGCTTCTTTCTGTCTGGCTGTTCCCGGCTCCGCTTTCTGCATCAGCTTTTAAAACGCCGCCGTCCGGTGACCCGCCTTCCCGGCGCTCCGTCTCAGCGGAGAATTCCGTTTCCAAACCTGCCACATACACTTCACCGCCGCGTCGTCCACAGCCTCCAAGACAAAGCGCGAAAGAAAACAATACAAACAACAGGAGCACTCTTCGTTCCTGTATCTTATCCTGCATATCATATCTGCAGCCGAATACTGCCGTTTTCCCTTACGCATCTTTATTTTAACGAAAAAGTAAAATTTTTGCAATATTTTTTTATAATCCCGTAAATCCCCGTCCCGTAAAGACTGCCACAGACCGCGGCCGCATGGTAAATTCTCCTGTGATCCTCATTTCTTCACCTTCCCGGTAAAAGTACCGGCCCTGCCCGTCTCCGAAGGTATTGACGCTCAGATACCACGCGCCATTCATTTTCAGCTGCGGGAGCGTGATCTTCACATCCTCCCAGTACGTATTGACTGCTGCATACACCAGGTCATCCTGGCCCTTCCGGGCATCATACCCCGCAAAGCTGACGGCAAAAGTTCCGGTATTCTCAGGAATCGATATCTTTTCCGCATAAATATCGTGGATATGGATGGGTTCCATGCCGCAGACCGCATCCGGCAGCTTCTTGCGGATGATCGGGTGTTTATAGCGATATTCGATCATAAAACGGAAGAACTCAAACAATTCCCTGTTCTTTTCCAGCATGCTCCAGTCCAGCCAGGAGATCTCATTATCCTGGCAGTAGCAATTGTTGTTGCCATACTGGGTATTCCCGAACTCATCTCCCGCCAGGAACATCGGCGTACCCCTGCTGCACATCAGTACCGCGCAGGCATTCCGTATCATACGGTAACGGAGGGAGAGCACCTCAGGATTTCCTGTCTCCCCTTCCTCTCCGCAGTTCCAGCTCCTGTTGTTGTCGCTGCCGTCCGTATTGTTCCATCCATTGTCCCAGTTATGCTTTTCATTATAAGAATAAAGGTCATACAGCGTAAACCCATCATGGCACGTCAGAAAATTCACACAGGAATTGTAGCCGGCGTAGCTTCCCTGATCATCCGACGGATAGCCGCCGTACAGGTCGCCGGATCCTGTAATACTCCAGGCTGCGCCGCTGGCTTCCCAGCTATCCCCTTTCAGAAATCCGCGGACCGCGTCGCGGTATCTGCCGTTCCATTCGGCCCACCGGCGGCTTGCCGGAAAGCTCCCGACCTGATACATGCCGCCCGCATCCCATGCCTCCGCGATCAGCTTCACATTTGCCAGCACCGGATCGTATGCAAGGCTTTTCAGAAGCGGGGGATTATTCATCGGTGAACCGTCCGTATTTCTTCCCAGAATGCTCGCCAGGTCGAACCGGAATCCGTCTACCCGGTAGCTGACCGTCCAGTAACGCAGGCACTCCAGGATCATCTGCTGCACGATCGGATGATTACAGTTCAGCGTATTGCCGCAGCCGCTGAAATTGTAATAATTCCCATCCGGGGTCAGCATATAATAAATCTTGTTGTCAAATCCCTTAAAGCTGAAGGTCGGGCCCCTGTCATTGCCCTCCGCCGTATGATTAAACACCACATCGAGGATCACCTCGATACCGTTCCTGTGAAGCTCCCGGATCAGCTCTTTCAGCTCCGTTCCTTCCTGATTATGCTCCCTCGATGCCGTATAACTCGTATTCGGCGCAAAAAATCCTACTGTATTATAACCCCAGTACTCCAGGAGCCTGTTTCCGTTCACTTCCCTTACATTCATCGTTTCATCGAACTCAAAAATCGGCATCAGCTCCACAGCATTGATACCCAGCGTCTTCAGGTACGGTATTTTTTCCTGCAGTCCCGCAAAGGTTCCCTTATGCTTTACACCGGAAGAAGGATGCTGCGTAAAACCGCGCACATGAAGCTCATAAATGATCAGATCACTCATTTCCCGCTTCGACTGCGGCATATCTCCCCAGTCAAACACATCCTTCACAACTCTGGCGTGGTAATTGCGCTGCAGCTTCTCACCCCAGACATTCTGCCCGGTCACCGCTCTTGCATACGGATCCAGCAGTATCTTCTTCCTGTCAAACATCATTCCTTTTTCCGGCTCATACGGGCCGTCAATGCGGTACGCATATTCGAATTCCACAATATTCAGGCCAAATACGATCATCGAGTAAACGTCGCCTATCTTGTACGCCTCCGGAAACGGCAGGACAGCATATGGCTCATCCTCACCTCTTCGGAACAATAAAAGCTCACACGATGTCCCATAATGTGTATGCACCGTAAAATTCACGCCGCTGGACAAGGCCGTTGCGCCGTTCATACCAAATATACCCGGACGCACCGGATACCCGTTTATTTCTCCCATCGGACTTACTGAGACAGGAAAATCCAGATTTGCTTTGTGGCTGTAAAATTTCAAAATTTGTCCTCCCATCAGGCGGCCTTGCCGCTGACCTTGATTATAGGAGCATTCCTCTGCCGCGTCAAACAGTTTTTACTGCCTGTTATCCGCATCCTGTCATTTGACCAGGCATTCTTACCATTTAAATATGACGATCCCGGCAATTGCGAGCAGCATTCCCACTACTTTCCGCCATTCCAGCGGCTCCTTATCCACGCCGAACATCCCCAGCAGCTCGATCACATACGCCACAATAAGCTGTGCGACGACGATCAGCATCGCCGCCCTGGCAGGTCCAAGAGAACCCATGGCCTTTACCACCGTCACTGTGATAAAAGCGCCGATCACGCCGGAAAGCAGCATGTATTTGTGCTCCACCTGCGCCAGCGTCATCAGGTTCGTCCTGTCTGTGGCCAGCCACACCCCGAGACAGACAAGCAGCGCCGTAAACTGTACAAAAGCAGACGATACCCAGAGGCTCGTCTGCTTCGTCACTTCCGTATTGAATACACCCTGGACGCTCATCAGAGCGCCGGATAAAAGCGCGATCAGAATTCCCCACATAAGCTCACTCCATTTCTGCGTAATTTTGCATCAAAATGAGTATATGCAGGATTTCCCTTAAATATACATGGCTTAAATACTTTAAAAAGAATCCTCCAGCCGCTTTACCATCTCGTCAATATCCTCTTTTTCGATCACAAGCGGCGGCACAAAGCGGATCACGTCGCTCCCGGCGCTCATGATGACGAGCCCGTTCTCCAGCGCCTTCTTCACAATATCGCCCACCGGACGGCCTGCGACCACCAGGCCCTGCATAAAGCCTTTTCCGCGCCGCTGCGTGAGAAAATCATACTTTTCCACCAGCTCATCCAGCTTCTGTTCCAGATACGGGGTCAGTTCCCGGACGTGGCCGATGATATCCAGCTTTTCATACAGGTCGAACACCTTTGAGACAGCCGCGCATGCCAGCGGATTGCCGCCGTACGTCGTACCATGGTCTCCCGGCGCCAGAGACGCTTTCGCCGTCTTCTCATTTAAGACGAAAGCCCCCACCGGAACGCCGCAGCCAAGAGCCTTTGCCGTCGCCATGATATCCGGCTTCACGCCATACTGCTGCCATGCAAAATAGCTTCCGGTCCGGCCCATACCGCACTGGACCTCATCCATGATAAGAAGAATATCCTTTTCGTCACAAAGCCGGCGCACACTGCTCAGGAACTCCTGCGTTGCCGGATAGATGCCGCCTTCGCCCTGCACAACCTCCAGCAGGATCGCGCATGTACGGTCTGTCACCTGCGCCTTAACGCTCTCAAAATCATTGAAATCCGCAAATCGGATCCCGCCGATCAGCGGTTTGAATGCCTCCTGGTAATGCGGATTTCCCGTAACGGACAGAGCGCCCATGCTTCTTCCGTGGAAGGAATGGTTCATCGCGATGATCTCATGATCCGTGCTTCCGTCCTTCAGATACGCATACTTTCTCGCCGCCTTGATAGCCCCCTCGATGGACTCAGTCCCGCTGTTCGTAAAGAAAGCCTTGTCCATTTCGCTGGCCTTTACCAGCTTCTCAGCAGCCTCCATCAGCGGGACATTATAAAACAGATTTGAAGTATGGATCAGCTTTTCCACCTGATTTTTCAGCGCAGCCTCATACTCTTTATTTCCATAACCAAGGGCGAAGACCGCAATGCCCGCGCCGAAATCAAGATATTTCTTTCCATCCACATCCTCCAGCCAGACGCCTTCGCCCTTTTCAAACACTACCGGAAAACGGTTGTACGTGTGAAGCACCACCTGCTCCGTCCGCTCCATATATTCTTTACTGTTCATGTTACCTGTTCTCCTCCCATAGCACTGTATGTTTCTATTTTCCGATCTAAGGATATACTTCTGTTTTCCTGAGACAGCACAGTCCGGAAATATCTCACTCTCCCTGGTAGTACCGCTCCTCCGTATCCCCGATGATCGCAGTTCCGATACCCTTATTTGTAAAAAACTCCAGCAGCAGGCAATGCTCGATCCTTCCGTCCAGGATATGTACTCTGGAAA